>JAKSUS010000001.1 GCA_024408745.1 Candidatus Gastranaerophilales bacterium
GTTATTTTGAAATTATAACAAAAAATAAAAAATATTCAAACATATTATTGACGTCAATAATAAAATATGATATATTGTTAAGGTCATACCCTTGACGTCAAGAGAAAGGAAAATATGACAAACGAACAAAAACGTTTTACATTGCGCCTTGATAAGCAATTATTTGAAACAATTACAAAGATTGCTAAAGATGAAAATAGAGCAATCGGGCGACAAATAGAACAAATATTAAGACAATATGTAAAACAAAACTAATTGAAATGCAAAAAACAGTACTTTGACAACTAAATAAAGGTAAGACGACCGGCGAACCAACAAAGGCGCACAAGGGAAGAATAAAATAAAGTTTTTATATATGCCGTCAGCTATGACGGCTCCCATAAGGATTTTGTTTACAACTACTAATATATATCCGCACAAGTCCACTTATTTCTATAATCTATATACTGAATTACCTATTGTGCGGATTTTTTTAAGTTTATCTACATTGTTTTAGTCAAGGTTGACCGCGCACTCCTCGACATAGTGTTTTTCGTATTCGCGCGGTTTTTTTTAAGTTTATCGTTATTTAACTTGTACGTCCGATTTAATCGGACTTTTTTTAAAAAGA
Organism: Candidatus Gastranaerophilales bacterium; assembly: GCA_024408745.1. Lineage (GTDB taxonomy): Bacteria > Cyanobacteriota > Vampirovibrionia > Gastranaerophilales > JAILCC01 > JAILCC01. The sequence goes on from JAKSUS010000001.1 coordinate 611, forward strand.
ATTAGTAAAGGAGTAATAATATGATTAAAAAATTTTTGAATTGGCTGAATAAGCCTAGATGTCTTGAGGTTTCTTACATTCTAAATTGTGAAGAACCAACAAAAGATGAAATTGAAAACGTAGTCTTAACGCACGATTTTAACGCTCGCTTGCGTGAAATCAGAACTAAAAACTTTGATGAAACAAAAGAAATTATTAAAAGCTACACGCAAAATAAATATCAAAAAGACGGGCTTTTAATTACTAATAGACAGCTTGAAGAAGAAACAAATGAAATGATTATTAAACTTCTTCAATCAGGCGCTATTGATAATATGAACAGATTAAACACAGAAACAATTCAAACACTTGAAAAATATGCAAAAGGAGGTAAAAAGTGATGAATTACAGAGAAATGATTGAATGGTGCGATATGCATCTTGCAAGTTCTAATGAGCTATACGATACCTATTGTATGGACGATGAAGAAAAAGAAGAATTTGAAGAAAAACTAAATACAGGCTACGAAAGCGGTTATTAGATTGGGAGGAAATTATGGAAAAGTTTTTAAGAGGAAAAACAAAAGGCGAACTTGTTAATCTTATTTTAGATTTCACAACGAAAGATAAGTCTTTCACAAACAAAATTATTTGCTATTACAAGTCAACATTAAAAGACTTGAAAGAAGAATTAAAAAAAGCTCTGTAAAAAGAGCTGTCAAAAAATTATAACAAAAGGATTATAACAAAAATGAAAAGAAGTTACAAGATTTTAAATTACAAAGAGGGAATGAAAATTGATAAAAATTGTATTATTCGCAATATGCCCTCCGAAGTTTATCATAGCTTACCTGCTTTATCAAATTCAGGTCTTAAAACTTTAATTGATTGTCCGGCAAAATATTATTATAAATATTTATCGGGTGAGTATGAACCAAAAGAAAGACCGAGTTTTAAAATAGGCAAAGCGGTACATTGTTATTTGTTGGAGGGCAGAAAAAAGTTTGAACAAACCTATTGGCATAATCCCTACAATGAATTAACCAAACCCGAATTAATAGACTTATTAAAAACTAAACACGGTTATGATGACTCGATTAAAAAATATTTAGTAGTCGATTTAATGCAAATTCTATTAGATGAAAACGGAATTACACCAAAAGAAATACATCTTAATAAATCCGAATTAAATCAAGTCGTATGCATGACTAAAACTGCTAAAAACGACACTAAAACAAAAAACGCATTAAGTCAGAAAGGCGAAAGCGAATTAAGTATATTTTGGAAAGACGAAAAAACAGGGGTAATGCTAAAATGCAGACCCGACTTTATGCCCTATGATTGCTTGAATGTTCCCGATTATAAAACAACAGAAAGTGCTAATCCTCGTAATTTTTATAAAAAGTTTATTGAGTATGGTTATCATATTCAAGCTGCAATGTATCGAATGGGAATTAAAGCAGTAACAGGTATTGAAGTTCAAAACTTCTTTTTCATTGCACAAGAAAAAGAACCGCCGTACATTACGCAAATATATTTAAACTGTGATGAATTGCTTACGTATGGAGAAAAAGCAATATATAACGCAATTGAAAAATATAAAGAGTGTGAAGAAAAAGGACTTTGGGGCGGTTATTCAGACAAAATTATTGAATTAAGTTTAGATTTACCACCAGAGGATTTATTAGGAAGTTACGACAAAGAGCAAGGTATTTGTTTTGCTCCTAAATGGATTGATAGCGAATTAATTAAATATGAGGTTTAATATGAATGAAATTGAGAAAACAGAGAAATTTGAGCAAACAACAACACAAGTAAGCATTTATTCCGATACTAATTTGTACAATGAATTTTTTAAGATTGCAGAAGGCTTATCAAAAACAGAGCTTGTACCTGCAAGCTACAGAAACAAACCCGAAAGTTGTTTACTTGCAATTGACTTAGCTAGGCAAATCGGATGCAAAAGCCCTTTTTATATAATGCAAAATCTATTTATGATACAAGGCAAGCCGTCTTGGAGCGGTCAATATTGTACAGCAGTAGTCAGAGCAAATTTTGATAATGTCCATATTGAATGGAAAGGCAAAGACGACCCCGATGGAGTAGGTTGCAGAGTAATTGCAACAGATAAAAACGGTAATGATTGTATTGGGACTTGGGTTACTATGAAAATGGCAAATGCCGAAGGGTGGCTAAATAAAACAGGGTCAAAATGGCAAACAATGCCTCTTCAAATGCTCCAATACAGAGCGTTTACTTTTTTTGCAAGAATTAATTGCCCTGAAAAACTTTTAGGCTTAGCAGATGAATTTGATAAAGATTACACAGAACAAAAAACAAGAACATCAAAAGTTATAGAACTTGAGCAAAAATTAATGGAGGATAAAACAAATGAGTAAAATCGGTGTAGCTTGGAACAAATACAAAGATGACGGAACAAGTTATATTTCAATTAAATTAGATGATGAATTATTGCCGTTTACAATTACAAAAGAGCATATTATTACTCTTTTTGAAAACAAAACAACGGAATATACGACGGATAAATCACCGGCATATACTTTAACAATAAGTTTACCAAAAGAAAAATAACTCTGATTAGTCGAAGTATCTAAATTAAACTGAGGGATTTTATCCCTCTTTTTTTACAAAAATGGGGAAGAAAATGAAAGAAAGTTTTGTATTTTATGGTTCATTTTTGAACGCAATTGAACAATTTTCAGACAAAAGTCAACTCAAATTGTACAAAGTTTTGTTCAATTTTGCTCTAAAAGGTGAAGATTTTAGTTCAATTTTGAACAAAAAAGAGCTTGCAATTTTTGAATTGATTAAACCTCAAATACTCGCCAATGCTAAAAGATACGAGGATGGGTGTAAAGGTGGCAGACCACGAAAATTAAAAACCACTGGTTATGAAAACAAAAAACCTAATGTAAATGAAAATGTAAATGAAAATGTAAATGAAAATGTAAATGAAAATGACGGGGTTTTTTCCGGAAGCAAAATTGTTTCTTCTTTTTTATCCGAATACGAAAAAATTTTTGTTACAGTTCCGATTGTTGATGAGCCAATGAAAAAGAAAATTGTTGAATTATCAGAGAATATTCCCGATTTTATGACAGTATCAAAATCGGTTTTTCAAAAACTAAAAAATGTCGATTGGACATTTAAAAACGGTACAAAACCCAAATTAGACTGGCTTTTAAAAGAAAGCAATTTTATAAAACTGGCTAATCAAGAAGAAAAAAAAGTCATTGATTGGCAGGCTAAAGAGCTTGAATATCAGCAGTATAAAGAAAAACAAAAAAAAGAAGAAGAACAAAAACTTCAAAAGAAGTTAAGGCAAGAACAAGAAGAACGAGAAAAACGCTTAAATCCTACTCCGGAACAACAAGAGCGGATTAAACAAGCTCAAGAAAGGATGAAAACACTATGGCGATGTTAAAGCAAGAGTTTATTTCAAAAGTCATTTCTCGCTTTGGCTACTATACAGAGAAAGATAGCGAGGGGGCTTTAAGTGATACCTATTCTAAGTGTTTAACTAAAAAGATAAACTTTGACAAACTTTGGGAGCTTTTTTGTAACGAATACGCAGGAAAAACTCCTCCAACAGGAGTTGAACTTAAAGAATTGTCAAAAAGATGTTTGCTTGAATCGGTAGAACAACCCAAAAGTAACTGGCTACAAGTTAAAGTTTATGATCCGCGTTATAAAGTTGAACGCGCTACAGATTGCTTTCCAAAAGGAACAACAAGTGAACAAATCATTAAAACTTACGAAACAATGTTTAAATGTACAGGTTGGGAAATTATAAGCATAAGTTAAGGGAGGAATTATGGAATTTACAGGAAGCGAAATGAGAGTTATTAAGTATCTTGCGTATCCGACAAAGCAAATTGCCAAAAAAACAAATTTTCAACCTTGTACAGTTAATACATATCTTGAAAGCATTTACACAAAACTTGAAGTAAATACAAGAGGTCTTGCAATTCTTAAACTGTTATCTATGCAAATTGTAACACTTGATTATTTTGATTTCTGACTCCTTTCTACTAGAGTTCACAACATACTAGCGCAGGTCAAGGCTTGCGCTTTTTTTAAAAGTTAATAATCTGATGACATAAGCAACGGCGGTATTTTGTCCTTGTTACTTTTCCGCCGTTTTTTTTGAGGTTTAAAAATGGAAGATTTTTTTATTTATCAAACAAACTTAAGACGATGGACTAAAGGCGCCATTGAGTGTTATAAAATCGGCTGTAATTGTTCAAAATGTAATATTCCTGAAATGGAATATTTTAAAAAGAAAAATTGCAAAATGAAATATTACGTTATATGGCTTAATAGAGAGTTTGGCAAGCCTAAAAACGAGATAGGACTTAACTATATTATAGAGGATAGCAAATGAATGAAATATTTTTTAAAGAAAAGTGTTTGTTTAATCCCGACACAACTAAAAGTTATATTTTAAACGATTACGATATACATAAAAATCAATTAACAGCAGGTGCTATATTTCACTTACGACAATTTATTTTAGATAATTTTAAAATTGATGAAAGAGAGGTCAAAATGTGTCAAAAATATACTCAAATTATTAAATACTACAAAGTTCTTGAAGAACTTGAAAAATTTAAAGAGCAAGGTGTTTTCTTCATACAATATGGACACAAAGAAATCCAATTATCGGCAGAATTAACTGAAAAATTATTGCCTGTTGTTATAAAACATTATGAAAACAAAATTAAGGAACTTGAACAATGAAATTATGATACGGATTAGAGCTACACGAATATGAAACAATCGAGAGTGAAGATAAGTATTATTGTTTAGAATTATCGCAAAAGAATAATATTATAGGCACTTACAATTTACCTGTTTATGAAGAAAGCGAACCTAGCGACTATGATGTCTTAGAACAGAAACTTGATAAAATAAATGAAATTGTATCATTTTTGAAATTGGCTGATAAAGATAATAAATTTAAACAATATACTGATAAGATTATTGAGGTGATAAATGAGCTTAACTAAATTCAACCATATAATTTATAACGCAATAAATGATGTAGCTAGAGAAGAAATTGATGACGACAGGACTTACTGGAATATAACAGATAAAAATGGAAAATTTATTGATTATGTTTCATGGAGAGAGCAAGCAGAAGCTATTTTAAAAGAAAGAGAAGAAAAATATGGAAAATAAATATTTTGAAGAAATAGAACAATTACAAAAACAAATTGATGAATTAAAAGAAAAAATTAAGGAACAAGAAAGCCAACCTGTTAAAAGGTGGAGAGCAAATTTAGGTGGAGATTATTATTATGTGAATAATAATCTTTTAACAGCAAAAGACCAAGAAAAAGCTCACAATGTAAATAATGTTTTATATAAATTAGGAAATTATTTTCAGACAGAACAAGAAGCACGAAATTATCGTGATAACATACTTACAAAACAAGAGCTTAAAGACTTGGCTCTTGAACTCAATGATGGAGTTGAGATTGATTGGGAAAACCGAGACCAAAGAAAATACTTCATTATATATGATAACCATATTAAAAATTTTATCATTGATTTTTGGCACGATAGTCAATACGTTGGTCAAGTCTATTGCTTAGACCAAAACTTCTTAGAAATAGCCAAAGAACGAATTGGCGAAGATAGGTTGATTAAATTGATAAAGAGTGGGGTGTAATATGCAAGATAGATTTAAGTATAGGATATTTTATAGCAATACAATGGTTTATCCCAATTCTTGGAATAACATTGAAAGCATTTATGAATGTTTAAAACAACAAATAATGTGGGATAGTGCAATAGATACAGATATTAAATTTGACCATATTGCTAATAACCTAGTGTTTATGCAATCCACAGGACTTAGAGATAAAAACGGTAAACTTATTTATGAGGGGGATATAGTAAAAATTGCAAATGTAAAAGAGCAACTAATTCAAACAAGATATGTTGTTTTTAAAGATTGTGCTTTTCAATTTAGTTTACCGAATAGTATGCAAATTGATAAACCTTTATACTGCTGGGCAATAAATTATTTGGGTCATTATAAGCACATAGAACTTGAAGTAATCGGAAATATTTATGAAGATAAATGCTTATTGAAAGAAGGTAAGGAATGAAAGATGAAGATATAATTGAAATTTTGGTAGAAGCTATAAACCAAGGCACAAAAAAGTTTGATTACGAGGAAGCTCCTTTTTTACATGATGCCATGAGTAAATATTTTGAGTATTCAACAGGAATTAAATTGGAAAATATAGAAGATTATTAAGGAGATTAACTAATGGAAGACGGTAAGGAATGAAATTAAATATAAATAAAAATACAATTAAAAAAATGATTAGATTATTAGAAGATAGCCAAGATGCTGAGGTAACTGATTTTGACCATGCTTATTATAATATTATTCAAGTAATAGAAATTTTAGAAAATTGGATTAAAGGAGATTAACTAATGGGAAAAATAATAATTGATGAGTTAGTGCAAGACGATATTTTAAGAGAAGAATTATATAAAAAGTTAATAAGCCATGTAATTAGTCCAAATGAGGTAGAAAATGAATAACTACGAACGAATTAAAAATAACAACATTGAGCAAATGGCAGATTTACTTTTTGCTTTTACATTTTATGAAGAAGAAGAAATTGGAGAAGACAATACTAAAATATTAAATTGACTTAAAGCTGAAAGCGAGGAAGTTTAGGAAGGAAGTAGATGAAACCATTAAGAGTATTAAGTTTATTTGACGGTATAAGTTGCGGTCAAGTGGCTTTTGAGAGAGCTGGTATTCCTATTGAAGTTTATTATGCTTCTGAAATTGATAAATATGCAATTCAAATCACACAAAAGAACTATCCTAATACAATTCAATTAGGCGATGTAACAAAGATTGATTTTACTCAATTCATAGGCAAGATAGATATTTTAATAGGCGGTAGTCCTTGTCAAGATTTATCAATAGCAGGCAAAAGAAAAGGTTTAAGCGGAGAAAGAAGCGGACTTTTTTATAAGTATGTCGAAGCACTTGAAACTATAAAACCTAAATACTTTTTGCTTGAAAATAATGTAGGTATGCCAAAAGAAGCATACGAAGAAATATCAAGACTTATGGGATGTTATCCGGTTGAAATAAATGGTGCTTTGGTATCTGCGCAAAACAGAAAAAGATATTATTGGACTAATATCGGGCCGCACTCTTTAAATCTGTTTGGATTTGCAACTTGTCAAATACCACAACCCGAGAACAAAGGTATTTTACTTAAAGATGTTTTAGAAAGTGGATTTTCATATCAAAATAAATCAGATTGTTTAACTGCAAGGTATCAAGGTGCTACATTTCCACACGATTACGAAAGAAATCAAAGAACAATGGTTGCAGAACCAATATGTGTAAATTCTAAAAGTGGAAATGGAAACACTCAACCGTCTTTATCTGATAGAATTTACTCTGTGGAAGGGAAAAATACAGTTTTAACATCAGGATGGATGCCATATATTGCAGAACCTCTAAGAATACCCGAAGCAACAAAAAAAGGATATGTGGAGATTAATCAAGGGGAATGTGTTGATTTATCTCAACTTAATTCCAAAACTCGCAGAGGTAGAAATATGAAAGATAAATCAAACGCACTATTAACACAAAACGAATTTTATCAATATATCTCACCTGTGCAATTAGGTCATATATCAAATACTAATTCACAAGCAAACAGAGTATATTCAGTTGTTGGTAAATCCGTAACATTAAAAGCAGAGTGTGGCGGTGGTGGAGCAAAAACAGGTCTTTATAAAATAGATTTGCCTGATGGTGAATATTATATAAGAAAACTAACACCTGTTGAATGTGAGAGATTACAAACACTACCTGACGGATATACAGAGGGAGTAAGTAATACTCAAAGATACAAAGCAATAGGCAACGGTTGGACTGTTGATGTTATAGCACATATATTTAGTTTTTTAAAGGAGGAAAAATGAAACAAATATATATAGTTGTAGGGAAGGTTACAAGTGATAATATAGATCGAGTAATTTCAATAGAAGGAATTTTTAAATCAGAGAAAAATGCAGAAAAAAGATTTGATGAATTAGAGGAAATATATAGGTACAGTAAAGATGGTCTATGGTTTGATATGTACGATATACCAACTGATTTAATAGATTGAGAAAGGATATAAAATGAAGTGTTCAAGTTGTAAATATGCTCAAAGTTCATATAGCCAAGGCTCATCTTATTATGAAGATGACACACAAAGCCTATGTTTTTTAACTGATTATGGTGAACAAACCGATGTAAATGGGTTAGGTTGCAGATTAAATCAAAGAACTTTAGATTATCGATATCGAAAAATGCAAGAGTTTTATAGAAAGTGAGGAGTAAAAATGATAGATATTATAATAAAAATAAGCGCAAGTATATGCATTATATCCATAGCAGTATTTTTTATATTAGGGTTTATATGGGGTTAGAAGGATAAATGGAACTTGAAATTAAAAAAAGTCCGACAAATAGAGGCTTATGCTGTTACTTTGAATATAAAAATAAAAAATATTATGCTGATTTATGTGAATTACCTAGTTATCACACAATTTTTACTTGTTTATCTATATGCACTGCTCAAGCAACAAGCGGTACAGAATGTATGATATTTGAAATTAAAAATGGGGAAATAGATTTTTCTGAAGATTTGTATTGCAGAACAGGGATTGAAGTTACACAAGAAAATATAAAAGAATGTATTGAGGATTTTATAAAGAGTTTAGAAAGTGAGGAATAAGAATAAATGCTAACATTCAATCTTAAAAAAGAATGGTTTAATAAAATTAAATCAGGTGAAAAAACTCATGAATATAGAGAAGTTAAATCATATTGGACTAAGAGAATAATGAAATCAATGTATCACGAATATATTACAGATGATGATTATTTTATCCGTATGTGTTACGGTTGTGGAAATTATTGGAATCCAATAGATGGTAAAATAGTTTTTTGTTGTGGTTATCCTCAAAAAAGCGATAAAGAAAAAAGACTAAATGCCGTAATTAAAAAAGTCTTAATTAGAAATGGTATGAATACTGATTTAAAAATAGCTAAAAAGGTATTTGACATTGAATTTGAACTTATAAAAGGAGAATAAATGCTAACACTAGAACAATTTAAAAATTATATTGAAGAATTAGTTAAATTTGAAGATAAATTCGATAAAGCAACAGAAATATTAATCGATGGAAATATAGGATTTTTAGACTTGCATTTTCCTGTCTGTTCAAAATACATTGAACTTCTATCAATGGCTATGAAAGATGAGGGAGAATGGATTGAGTGGTTTATGTTTGAATATGCAGATATAAATGATGATAAAAAAGTTGAAGCAGATAATATAGAATACAACATAAAAACTATTGATGATTTATATTACTTGCTTACAAAGCAATATGACAAAATAACGAGGTGGAAGAATGGTAAACAATAATAAAAGTTTTATAACTTTACAACCACATAAAGAAGAAGTTTTTTGTCCCAAAAAATTAATTAAATTGATTGAAAAATTATGTACAGAAGAAATGCAACAAAAGTTCAATCCGTTAGCAAAAAAGATTTTAGAGGTGATTGAGAATGATTAAAGATGAGATTAAAAATTATACTGATAAAATGAATATCAAATTTGCAATAACGAATTACGTTAATATCGGTAAACTTGCTTATTCTATGGCTAGAATGATTAAAAAAGAGTTTAAAGAAAATAATTCAATTCAATTCGATAGTGAAGACATTAGATGTTTAATAATTGCTATTGATAAAACTTTAAAGGCTCTTTATAAGAAGGTTGATTGTTGGAATTTTAAAAAACATCTTGAAAAAACTTATGATAAACTTACAATACCGGTTTTGGTTGACGAGTTAACAGAACGCAGAAAAATTGTAAATGTAATTCAAAATATTAGTGCTACATTATGCACTTTAAATGCTTTATCTGTATGGTTAGAGGTAAAAGAAAGCTACGATATTCAACAAAAGAATAAGTCTGATGATTTATTTAATGATAGTATTTTGGAAGCACTTATGGAGGCTTGGTAAATGAATATAACAATAAAAGAATTATTTGAGATATTTAACTATGGAGTTGATTATGGATTATTACAAGCCGAAGAAGAAAGAGCAGGGGAAGAATGGGGCGACGCTTTTAATGGGTATTGTGGAGATAAAAAGTATGCTATGCCCGTAAATCCTATTGAAAGACGGCATTTACATAGTGAAAAATGGTTTGAAGCTAAAAACAAAAGTGTGAATAAATTTAAAGAATTATTAGTTAAAGTTGCTGAAATGAACAGTAAAGGAGCTTAAAGGCTCTTTTTTATTACTTAACAAAACTTCATGAACATATATTAAAAAGGAGAAATACAATGATAAATGTTGTTAATATTAAAGATTATAAGTTCGAGGACATTATGCTATCACCTAGCGATTTAAAAAAGATTTTTAGGGGTAAAACCGACGCAACTTTTTTAAATTGGGCGAAACGAGGATTATTAAAGAAATATAAAATAGGCGGTTGCGTATTTTATAAAGCTGATGATGTCAAAAAACTAATTGAACAATCAGCAGAGGAATAAGTTATGGGAAGTTTAAGAAAAAGAGAATGGAAAACCAAAAAAGGCATTTCCATTCGTTATGAATATTCGTATATGCTTTATGGGAAGCAATATAAAAAGCTGTTCAAGAAAAAACCAATTCCCCAAGAACTCGTAGCACTCACACAAACAATAGGTGATAATCCTACATTTCAAGAGGCATTGAATGATTATATTAATAGTTATTGCGCCCTGCATTGCAAGGCTTCAACTATTGAAACATACCAAAATTACTATGACGTAGGATTAAAACCGCTTTATTTTCTGCGAGTAAAAACTTATAAAAAAATTGACTTAACTAAGTTTATTATTCAATATAAAGAAAATCACGCACCAAAAACAACAAATAACTTGCTTGTTTTTCTCAAAGGTTTTTTTAATTGGCTTATTGATGAAAAAATAATTTCAGAAAGTCCGGCAAAGAAAATAAGACCGTTACCGATAGAAAAAGTCGAGGCTAAATCACTTGACGAAGAAGATAGAAAGTTATTTGTTTATTGTTTAAAATATGTTCCCGATTGGGTGCAACTTTTCTTTTTAACCATGCTCAATATGGGTTTAAGAATAAGTGAATGTTTAGCCCTTGAATGGTCTGATATTGATTTTGATAATGCAAAAATGAATATTAATAAACAATATTATCGTTTTAGGGTTACAAGTACGAAGAACTACGAAGTAAGAATAATCGACATTCCCGACCATTTGTTAGAGCGATTTAAGAGCGAAAATATAAAATCCAATCTTGTTTTTAATTCGCCTGAAGCCCCCGGACAATATGCAAGCGTTAATAATTTGCGTGAAAGGTGGTTCGAAAATATAAAAAGAAAAATGGAAGAAATATCAAATAAAGATTTTAGCTGGTTTACTCCTCACTGTTTACGGCACACTCACGCAACCTATTTACTTTCAAACGGAATTCCGTTATCATATGTAAGTAAACGGTTAGGACATCGTGATACAAATACGACATTGAACATTTATAATCACGCTCTACCAAGCGATAATTTAAAAGCATTAAACTTATTAAAAAATTTAAATCAGAGCAAAATTAGAGCAAAAAAAACTTAAATTCAATAATAATCGCAGAGATGTGTCCGAGTGGTTTAAGGTGCAGATTTGAAAGAGCGTATTTTTTAATCTTTTTATATTTTTTAAATAGCCCTTAAAAGTCAATAAAATAAAGGCTTTTTAAAGAATATAGAATTTTATAATTTTTAAATATTTTTAATGTTTTTAAAACAAATTAGAGCAAAATTAGAGCAAAAAAATTTTGCTTTTTTCTTGTATGGAGGAATTTATGCGAAAATCTCATTTTTTATCAAACGGAGTCTACTTAGACACAACAACAGGGAATAAATATATTCCACAATCACGATGTGAAATTTGCAAAACCACTTTTCCCTTGTCTGTCCATCATTTTTTAAATCAACAAAAATGTTTCAGAGATTTAGAAAATTCTAAAATACATCATCCCAAAATGTGGACTAAAGATTTTATATTAAAAAATCAAAAACTTTTTTTTTTTTGTTTTCAATGTCATGCAGATGTCGAAAGATTATCACCTGATAAATTCAAGCAAAAGTACGGTTTAAATTTATTCGATTTCAAGCACCCTAGCTAATCTTAAACGGTGGCTGCTTTCTGTTTTTCCCTTTTGAATACGATATATGCACCCATTTATCATACTCATTTATCAACTGGTCGTATTCAACTCCGGACTTTTTAACCAATTCAATAATTTGATTAATCGTTAATCCCGTAATATGAAAATCAACCGCTTCACCTTTTAAGTGTTGCGAGTTGCTTTTCCCTTTAACAAGCGCATTAACTCTTTCGTTTCTATAACCCGATGTAATAATCATCGGCTTTTTAATATAATCTCTTATCGGTTGTAAACAATAAACGATTAAATTCATAAGGTTATCTAAAATATAACTTTGCTGAGGGATATTATTAATCTTATTTTTTACTGCAGTATCAGATTTAATTAATTCTGTCATACTAAAATTCATTTAAACACCCCTTTAATAATTTCTTTCCAATTTGCGTAAACCGTGCTTGCTGTCTTTGAAATTTGCCTTGCATACCCATCACCATCAAAAGATTTAGTCTGTACTCCAATGAATTGTTTCAAATATTCAGCTAATCCATTCGGTGGTATTGCACTCGGCGGTAAATTTCCTTTATTCCAATTATTTGTGTTTTTCATCAAAAGATAATTTGTTAAGTTACTTTTTCCGCCTTTGCTATGAGGTATATAATGGTCAAGTGTTACATTCTCTTTTGTTAATAAACTTCCCATGGGGTCAATCTTGACGGTCGGCAAATTCCCGTTTTTAAATTCTGTTTTTAATACTGACTTATAACCAAAACTTGTACCGTCAATAATGCTTATTTGCATATATCATCAATCCTTTTATGAGCTGATTTTGTACTATCCTCTACTCTAATCATACGTTCAAGGATATTGTTATACTTTCTCATATCAGCTTTTAATTCTTCAATTTGCTTTTGCATAAATGCTATTGTAGTTTTATTTATTCCGATAAAAATTCCTACAGATATAAGCTGAATGATTAAAGTTAAAATTAATTCGGTTGATACATTCATTTACCCCAACCCCCAAACATCTTTTGAAATAAATCAACTGCATTTGCCATAACACCTGCCTTAAACTTGCTTACACCACTTGCAATAAGCAAGGCTTTAAATACTTTTGTTGAAAAGGCTCTATCATTTTTAACGTACTTATGATTGATACAAAGTACATCATGGATTAATGAAGCAATTAAAAACTCATTATCAGTATTAGAACCTATAATTCTCCAAAAAACTTTAGGAATACTTGCCCCATCGTAACAAAATCCACTCGGAATAACAAAAATATAAGGGTCATTTTCGTTTAAATCCGTTAGTTGAACTTCTAAATCTTCACGATTAACAAACGGAAGTTTTTTAATTTCCTGAACTTCTTTAACAGTGAAGTATGGCATAATATATCTTATTCCGACGTTTGGAGCTTTATTAAACTCGATTAAAACCTCGTCATCTTCAAACCATTTAATCATTTATTTATTCCTCATTAACCACAGGCAATTCTTTATTTAAAAACAAATAATCAATATCATCAGGAGTATAACCCAACAATGACCCTACAATATCAAACAATCTGCCATTACCAAACATAGCACCTCGATAAAATAAATTAGCTCCAAACTCTGCCCCTAGTGCCTTCATATCAACTCCAGTCATTTGAGTTGAAATTAATTGTTTAAGGTCATCAAAATTTATTCCTTTTGCTTTAATTAAAGCTCTTTCAACATCAGCAGGAGTTAAAGTTAATTTATCATAGCCTTCAGGATTATCAACTATTTCTAAATCTTCAACGATTTTAGTTCTTGTTTCCGTATGGTGTGCTTGAACAAGTATCGTGCTTTCTTCGCCAGTTTCGGGGTCGATAATAGTTTCCTCAACCATTTTTGGATATGGTTCTTGTATAATAACGGTTTCCATAATCGGTTCACCTGTTTCAGGGTCGAACATAGGTTCGCCTGTTTCAGGGTCAATTTTTTGTCTTGTTATTTCTTTTTCAACATAATTCCACTCTAAAACTTCAACATCATACTCAACTTCTTTTTGAACTATAACAAGAATTTTTCCTTGCTCATTAGCTTCAATTGCTTTATTAGAGTATGTAATTTCATCAAATAATCTTTCCATTATCCCAATACCACCTTTCCTTTTGCAATATATTCACCACTTGCTGATGGCGTAAACCCTGTTGCGGTTTTTGCGCTATAAGGTACAGATAAAGCATAATTAGTATCTTTGAACGGCTTTGGTAAAGTTACAGCAGTACCGCTTGTACAAGAACCTGTTTGAGTACAATCTAAATTTGTATCATATTCCCAACTTGTAACACCGTTTTTATACCAATCAACAATAGTAACGTGTCCGTCTAAGTTTTCACCCATAGGAACGGTAAAATCAGTATCAGATAATGTATAATAATTAGCCCAGCCAAATTGTTCATACATATCTTGAACTCTATCACGATATATTGCATTAACTATCTTAGAACCTGTTTTAGATTGGTTATAAGGTATTTTTAAAGTTGGTTGGTAGACAAGATTGCCGTCAACATAGATTTTGAATGAGTTTAGGTCGATAGAACCGTTATAGGCTAATTGTGGGATATTATCTCCACTATACCCTATACGCAAACTTAAACTTGTATAGGCACTTGTTAAAGTATTTGTATAAGTCGTATAATCTATACCATTAGTTGAAATCATTAAATATGCGGAATTATTTTTAGCTCCACCTTTAATCCAATAATAGGTATCTGTTTGTAATGGATAATTTGGAAGTATTCCATTAAAATAATGTGAGTTAGAACCTGCAAATATTTTACCATCTCTAATACCTATAGAGAATAAATTTTGTATAGAATTTTGCCCAGAAATCATATAGGAAGATTGTACAAATGAAGATGATGTAAGCTGTTTACCTAAATCTATTTCAAAATCTTTATTTGTTACATCTATACTCAAAATATCTATATAGTTATCACTACTAAACCCACTAGCAATACCACCATCAGTAATTGTAGGACTTCCAACAACCGTATAATCATCCTTCTTGATTTGGTCTATGCCTGTTTTATTACCGTTAAAAACCTCAACTCCATCAACTGTGATAGAGAATTGTTTAAGGTCGATAGAACCTGAGCCATAGGCCCCTGCATCTATGCCTAAATATCCTATTATTATACCATTTTGATTATATGTTTTAGGTGGATATGTACTTGCTTTTTTTGTGCCGTCAGTCCAATTTTTACCGTCATTAGACTTAGATACCCAATAATAATTACCATCCCATTCAACTTTTAAAAATAACTCTGTATTTGCAGGGATATTAAGTAATATTGGAGTTATATCAGTATCATTTCCATCATTTACATGATTCCAAAATGTTAGATTATTATCACTATTTATTATTAAAACACTATAATAAGCTGTAGTGCCTATTTTACAAATATACCTATTTGTATTTATTGTACCTGTATTTACTTTCATAATTATTTTAAATGGTTTAGAGTTAAAAGCGGGCAAATCATAAGTCAAATAGTTGCTATTACTAAATCCACTAGCAATCCCATCATCAGTAATCGTAGGACTGCCTACAACTGTAAACTTGGAACGGTCAAAAGTGCTTCTGTTCCAAGCATGTAAATCCGCAAGTCCTTTTGCTTCTGTTTGAGGATTTTCATAGTTTGTATATGCAGGCATTGCACTTGAATTTTCTGTTCATTTTGCAATTAAATCATGTTGATTTAATAAATTGCCTGTAATTCCACCCCATTCTACTGAACCAGCAGCACCGTTTGAAACAACAAAATCAAAATGTGTACCATTTGAAAATGTCATACGATATGTTCTGTCCAATCCAACAGTAGAAATAAGAGTTACACCTGTAACAGAAACACCTGTTGCACCTGTATCACCCGTTGCCCCTTTTAAGTTTTGAAAAGCAAAAGCAAAAGTCCTATCTGTACTTGTACCACCTCGTGTAACAGTACAAGAGGGAACACCCACATTGTTATCAACCGTAGCGGTAATTTGTGAAATATCTGCTGATGTTCCATCTTGACCATTTGTAACATTAAAGGTATCAGTTTCTTCATTGTCATAAGTAATTGTATATGTATCAACTAAACCACTTGTAGAAGTTTTTTCAATACTTACAATACCGTTTCCTTGAGGACCTCTTGCTCCTGTATTACCTGTATCACCTTTCGGTCCTTGTGGTCCCTGCGGTCCTTGCGGTCCTTGTGGACCAAAAACAGGATGAGTTTGTATAGTAACTGTTTCGCTCATTTATTCCCCCTCAACATATTTGTAATCAACTGTAAATTTAGGAGCAGGACTATTGACAATAGCACCATCAACAATTTGTGTTTCGGGCAATACAGTATCTTCTGAACCATCACTAGCACAAATTTTTAAGCCATACTCCCATTCGCCAACTCTCAAACTATTACTTAAAGTTTCATCATAAAGAAATAAAGCCTCTCCCGTTGTTTGGTCGAATTGTGTAGCTTGTATTTCTTTTATAATTTTGTTTGTTTCAGGATTATATACAGATTGATAAACTAAATATGATTTATCTTTTGGCAAACCTGTAAAGACTACATTTCCTGTATCACCTTGTCTTATATAAATGTCTTGTTCCGTTGCAAATATTGCCATTTTATTCTCCTAAAAATTCTTGTTGTGTAATTTCACCATTTGCAAATTTGAATAAATTATCAAGTTGCTCTGATGTAATTCCAATTTGACTGCCTAATTGGTCTAATAATGGGTTAGAACGTTCTAATTCTACGCATAATTCCCATTCAAGTTTTGCTTGTCTGTTTGTTTCTATAAGAGGTTGTATTGTTTCAAAATAGTCATATTGCAACTGTTCAAGCATTAATACAAACACTCTTTTTGTACATTTTAAATGTGAAATTCGTTCAGCTTCTTTTTCTTCTTCCTCTTGTTCGTAGTTAGGATTTAAAACTAAAACACCATTTTGAACAATAACTTTGTTTGGATGTTCTCTTAATTCATCTTGTGTAATTATGTCTGTTTCTAAACAGTCATTATCATATTTATAATCTGCAAAACTATTTAAAACATTATTTTTAATTAAATAAAACATAATTAAACTCCTTTATAGGGTACAAAATACAACTGTTTAACATTTGTATCGCCCGGTTTTTTGCTCCAATACACTTTATCCCCCGGTGTGAGGGGAAATGTCATATCATAATTTACAACATTATCAGTAGTATCTCTAACTATTGATATTTCAGAACCGTTAATATATAAATAGGCAATAGAATTAATATTACTTACAAAACTCATAAACAATAAACCGTATTCCGTAGCTTCATAAGGTGTATCTTGTAAAGGAAAATTTGCGAGTGAAATTCGTCTTGAATAATCAGGACTGCAAAAATCAATTATATTAGCCTTATCAGTGCTTGTCATTTTACCTGATATGCTACCACCTGTAACATTACTTAAATCTTTTGTTGCATAATCATTACCTAATAACGCTTTAATTTCATTACTTAAACTAGTTACATTCGCTAATGTCCGATCTGCTCTATTATTAATGTTAGAATCAACATAGTCTTTATCTTCTTCTGCGACATCTTCGCAATAATTCATCATTAAAGTAAAATTTTCGTTATAGTCACTTGCTTTACTTTTTGTATTAGCAACGGCTATATGTAGTGTCGGTCTTGTTGCCATATTTACACCTCCTAATTTATATTTTAAGGAAGTGTAAATTTGGCTTTTATAAAATCAAATTTATTGTTGGCTTGCTTCAATAATTGCAGGGGCTAATAATCTTTGTGCATAGGGTAAAAGTGCATTATTAATATTTTCTATATTTTGTGGAATTCCTAAACGGTTTATTTCTCTTACGACTTTTAGCGTGGGTATTTCTAATATATTTTTTGCCTTATCAACCAAACCACCCGGATTAAAACCTGTTTTAACAGATTCTATAATTTCATTAGCTGCATTAATATCATCAATATCATTTATGAACGGACTGTAACCATTATCAACCAATATTTTTTCTAAATCTGCAATATTTCTGCCTTTATTTCCGCTTGTAATTGTTGAGTTATAATTTCTTAGAGCACTTGAAGCGGTATCAATATTGTTTGAATTATTTAATATTCTTCGTATGCCCTCGTTTTTTTGGAAGTCCATTAAATCCGAATATACTTTGTTTGCTTCTCTTAATTCAGGTGATAAATTGCTTATCCTTTCAGCATTTGCGCCATAAATCTTCTCTAAAACATCATTTTTTAATGCTGAATCTGCTTTATTCCAATCTACCATATTTGAGATGTTTTTATTTATATCATACAATTCTTGCGGTGCTAGGTTTTCTTCAAACATTGAATTATTTAATAAATCTTCAATTTTGCCTTGTTCTTTTAATGTGGCATTTCTTGCAGGGTTTAAATTTGGATTTTTGCTTAATGAATAGTTATTATAAACTTTATCCATATCAGCTAAAACATTTTCTTTGTTTATAATGGCGTTTTCGGGTAATTTTCCCAAAAGCTGACCTACTTTATTTCCTTTATCTGCTAATATATTATTATAATTATTCCTTATTCTTTCAGTTAAATCTGTAAGCGTACTTTGTACTGTTTTTTTATTCAAATCAAGAGCTTTGCTATTGGGTTTTATTACTTGTCTTACGGTTTCCTCCGATAATCCGGGGAAAGCATTAGCTGCTAATTTATTGGTTAATTTTCCTACTCCCCTTACTAACGGCGGTAATGCAGCGTTAAGTGTTCCGCCGATTAATCCGCCTTGACCTGCGGAAGCTAAAGGATTTTCACCATTCTTTAATCCCTCAAGTCCGCCGATTAACGCTCCTTGCAATAAACCATTTGCTAAGTTATTTACAAAAGGCAAACCACTAAAAATTTGAAAAGGACGAAATGAACCATATCCTACTAAATCAGTTGCAATTTTAGTTGCTTTTCCTAATTTAGTATTAGAATGTATTTTATCCTGTTCTCTTAATATTTTATCTGTTTCTTGCCATACATCACTTGGCTTTTTCTTTTGTACAAATGATAAAATAGGTGTAGTTATCGCATTTGCTACATTTCTTGTAGATCTTTCAAGTATTCCGCTTGGTGTTAAATCAATTGTTTCTTGAATACCGCCTTTTAATGGTTCATCAAAACTAACTTGATTGGCGTATGTCGGATATTTATCAACGAACTTTTGAGCAAGCTCTCTATTATCAATATCTTTATATTGCGGATATTTTGTTTTAATACGTTCAGAAAATTCATTATAATCCATTTTTAACTCCTATAATATTCCCAGTGGGTCATTATCTTCTGTATTGTTTACATTTGTACCTTGCATAAGAACTCTATTTTTGCGCTCAATACTATTTTTCATATTTTGTAATTTTGACTTAACAATTTGCGCATTGTCAGTAGGCGCCGGTAAAAATCTTTCATATGCCTGTCTTTCTTGGTCAGACATTTGTGCACCTGTCAACCATTTACGATAAACAGCCGTAATATTATCAATTTGTGTTCTTGTTGGTACACCTTTAGGGTCTATACGGTTTGCTATATCAGCGCCGACTTTACCCTTAAACCAAGTATAAGCCTGTGGATTTTCTTCAATTAATTGTAAACCTGCATCAATATCAGCCAAAGTAGAAGCATTTTCATTGATTTGTTTTAATAATGCTTTATCTTGTGTTGTTTTATTTGCTTTATTCTCCAAAGATTGTCTATATGCGTTTAGCTTTTGTTGTTCTATACCTAATTTGCTATAATCAAGTTGATTTTGTACTTCATCTTGTCTTTGTTGTCTTTTTAGTTGGTCCGCCCTGATTTGGTTCATTATCTCGTTTTGTTTTTGTTGTGCATCAAAATACATTTTTCTGTATTCAGCATTATCTTGTAATTGTTTTGCCTCCATTATTTGTTTAAATGTAGCACCGTCTATAATTCCACGAATATCGCTTGTGTCAATACCCATTTCATTTAAATATTTTCTATATGTGGTATCTTTCATTATGTTGTTTTGACGACCTACTCCACTAGTTAACCCATACGTTATTGCTTCTAATCCACTTCCACCTGTTCCACCTACAACTCCTGCCATTAATAAGCCTCTACCCAAAGGACTGTCAATAAATCTTCTTAATGTGCCTAAACCCTCGCCAATGCGGTTTGCTAAACTTTTATTTTCAGGTTGCCAATTTTCAAAGCTAAAACCGTTAGTGTAATTATCTTTATATCCCTCTTCTATATCGTTAAATATTCCGCCTTGTCTTTTGCCTGATGTTACAGAGCCGTTAATAACAGGATATTGATTAAACTCGCCAATTCTAGCGTTTTCTATATCTTCTCCTGTTTGAGGAATATTTATATTTAATTCTTTTTGTTTTTGTGCAATTTGTGGTATTCCAAAATTAAGGCCCTGCATTACTCCGTCTTTATATTGTTGAGGTGTCAAAGTTGTTTGTTTCGGTCCTGAAATTAAATTTTTAAAATAATCCTCGTTATCTAAAGAATTAAGATAATCATTTTGTGCTTGAGTATAGCCGTTATTATTATATTCAATAGCCGAACCGCTTGGATATACCCCAAAAAGCGCATTTCCTAATTTATCTAATGCATTATTTCCTCTGTTAATTAAAGACTGAAAAAATCCTTGTGTCATTTTGTTTTACTCCGTTTTATATTAAAGCTGGTAATATTTATGTTGCAGAAGCTCCGATGTTTCCCAATGCTTGAGCTGTTGCTGCATATTTTGTAGCATTTGCTGCTTGTTGGGCTTTATATACTTCTGCGTTATAATTACTTACATTATTAGAAAGCTGATTAGATAACCCTTGCGTTCCTGTCATCATGTCGTAAATTGTCGCATACGGTAACATTGCAGCTTGATAATTTTGAAGTTGTTGGTTTCTGTAATCTTGTTGTCTTTCATATTCATTGTTTGCTAAATCATTAGCAAAACCTCTCATTGCATCAGAAGCAGTTGAACCCCTTAATAAATTTCTGCTCAAAAGCGGGTTTATATAATTATTCTCAAGCATATTATTCATTTTGTTTGTATAATACGCATCGCCTTGTTTATATTCATCACTTTCATAGTTTGGGTTAAGGTAATTATTTAAAAAATTACCTGCGTTATTTTCTGTAATCCCGACTAATTGTCTTTGAAAATCCGTTGGTGAATATGTAGAGCCTTTTTTACTCGTTGTTGCTTTGCCGAATAATCCAGTATCGGTTGTAGTTTTTGCATATTCAGGAGCTTTTTTACTTCCCATTATTTAAGCCTTTCTAATATAAATATCATCTTTGTAATGTTCAAAACCTGCTTGTGCTAGTGCATACCTTGCATGTTTAAAAGGAGTTTGAGAGTACATATTTTTTTTAAACGCATTACAAACGGTTTCTATTGCTATAATAACATTTTCTAAATTTGACCTTTTTGAAAATCCATTTAAAAAATATTCTTTGTCTTTTTCTTCTATATATATCGCTCCAAGCGGAATATTTGAAACATTATCAGGATAAAAAACAAACAAATAATCACCGCATTTAATAATATCTTCTAACTTTGGTAAATTAGAATGGTCGATATTATTATAAAGTTTTTCCAGTTCTTTTAAATCTCTTATGTGGTCAATTATCATTTATTTTCTTCCTGTTGTGTCTGTTTCTTGTGTAATTCCTTTTAATTCAAGTGCTGTTATAGAAAATTCATCATCTCTTTGTTCTGTTCTGAATGTAAATCTTATATAATACCAATTTGAAATAAATTTACCTTTAATTTGCTGAATAATATTGTCATCTTCGCTTGACCAATATTGAACATCCCATATTTGATTATCGGGAGTGTCAGCGGTTTGAGGTGAGTCATCTCCCCAAATTGCACCTTGATAAAACTGATTTACTCGCCTTGTTTTAACTTTTTTACCGTCAATTTCGCAATCTATATTAAAAGAGTTATTGGCATCTTGTGTAACTGAAATTAATGGCTGTATTTCCATTTCTTTCATATTTGAAAAGGAACCTAAATTAATTATTTGTGTTGTGTATCTTGCGCCAATATATTCATTATCAAATACGCAACATTCTCCGGCTTTTTCTAAATAATATTTGTTTCCGATCACAGAATATAAATTATTATCGTACACAAAATAACCGTTTAAATTATTTTGGCAAACTCTTTCGCTCCATTCCCCTATGAAATAATCATAAATTAAATTGTATTCATTCGTATTTATCCATATTTCAGAGCGATTGTTTCCAATATAGCTTGTCATTTGAAATTTGCGAACATTATTAAAATACTTTTGTATTTCAGGAGCAATAGGCTCACCTAAAACCTTTTGACCGTAATTGTTTTGCATGTAGTAATAAATATTTTTTTGCGTGTTATCGTAAAAGAATAAATATTTATCGTGTTTACACCAGCTCTCATAATTCATACAACCGCCCAAAGATGCATCTGCTCTTATTGCAGTTGTAACATCGGACATATTCCCGCTTAACATTGTGCTGTCATTTTCGGTAAACACGAGCAGGGCATCAATATATGGTACTACTGCGGTCACTTTTTTACCAAATAATTGATACCATGCTTTGTTGGTATCGGTTGGCGTTGTATAATCCCAATCGGTTATATCACCTTTTCTTGAACCAATTACAATGCCTTTTTCTGTGCCTATAACAAGTGAGCCGTCTTGCTCGCACATTGCAAGACCTGTTATATCATCACCCTCGTATTGTGGCTCTAATTTTGTAACTTCTGTTTCAGGGTAAAACTGTACTGAATAATATTCTTTTCCGTTTGTGAATACAAACACATCATAAGCACCATTTAACATGGTTATTCCGTTTGCTTCGCCTGTTAAAGTTAAATTATCTTGTATCACTGTATAAGTTGATGAGTTTGGAGTTACTAATAATAATGCTCCTTTTGTTGCGCTTTCTGCGTAAAACAATAAATATTTTGTCCCCTCTTGTACAGTTTCAAATCCTTTGATTAACTTTGTATAGCTATTATATGTACCCCTTACAATATTTCCCAATGTTGCTTTAATTTGCACCCCTGCATCATAACTTGAAGCTACAAAATCAACATTTTGACAAGTTGTCGCCGATATTGTGCCGTTACTTGCTATACCATTTCTTGTTCTTATACCTTTAAATATATTAAATACTGTGCTTTGTGGTGTCGGAAAGTTAATCATTTTTTATCCTTAAATATAAAATACTGTATCGCTTTCAACAGGTTGGCAACCTCTTAAAAATATGTTCCATTTTTGCTCGAATATATCAAATGTGGGCTTCCACCTTGGGTTAGATTGTTTTCTCATATTTGTTGCTAAAACATAATATTCAAGCGCATCAAAATATAAATGTTGGAATTTTTCAGGCATTTTTAGAGTTGACCCAATCGAAATATAATAGCTGAGTGTTTCGTCGGTTAATATTACGTTTTTAGTAGAATTATATTCAATAACTGCATTATAGCTTTTATCGGGTGTAGGATATATTTTTATTTTTTCAGGGTTATAAACAACCTCAAATAATTGTGGTTTGCCTTTATTTTCATCTAATAATGCAATATCAGAATAATACTTTAATTTTTCAATTCTATTATCATTTTTAATTCTTATTTCAGTAATTCTGCCGTCAATAGGTTGATACAAATTCTGTCCTTTTGTAAATACAATATTTTTAGTATATTTCGCAAACGGGAAATCCTCTCTATTTGATAATTCAGAGTGGCAACCTTGCTGAATACGACGCATTCCGATAAATTCTTCACTCGTTTTATCTTCCATATCCTCGGGGTCTATCATACTCATTGGAATTGTAGCAGTATCTATTAACGATTGGTCAAATGTTTTACCCATTATTTCATACCTTTAATTGCTTTAATTACGTCATCTTTTTTTGTTGAAGAAAGTTTAATATTATTTTCTTTGCAATATGCAAGCATTTCTTTATAACTCATTTTTTCAATGTCTTTTTCTTCTTTTTTTTCTCTTAATTCAGTAAGCATTTTTACGCACAAACCGTTGTAATTTAACTCTGTTTCACCGTTTAAAATTAAATGTTTCTTTTCAGGTGGCAAGATTGAACCAATAACCAAACCGCTTTCAATACTTTTATTGTTTTTACCCTCTGTCCATACTTCATATCGACAATTTTCGTTAAATGCGTGTATTTCAAGTAATGTTTTTTTTCTTGGTGCCGTTGCACCTAATAATTTTTCTTCATCTGTAATTGGCATTAATTCTTCTTTCATAGTTAAAAACTCCTTAATTTTCAAATGCGGAATGTCAAACACTCCGTTTTCTGAATATTTATACATATTTATATATGGCTTTAATTCATTTACGCATTTTCTGTTGTAGTTTTGAAAATCTGCTTTTATATCTCTATTATTACTCATCTGATTATTGGCAACTAAAAGAACGGAATCATA
Source organism: Candidatus Gastranaerophilales bacterium (assembly GCA_024408745.1). Taxonomy (GTDB): domain Bacteria; phylum Cyanobacteriota; class Vampirovibrionia; order Gastranaerophilales; family JAILCC01; genus JAILCC01. The sequence goes on from JAKSUS010000001.1 coordinate 25,305, forward strand.
TCTTTTATAAATCAAATAATCGAGGCATAAAATAAGCGAACTATTGCGATTAGGCAAATAATGACCGTCAATAACCCCTTTTTTATCTCTATCATAATTTATGCTTATAACAGGACAACTATCGCAATTTAAACATTTATCAACAATATCATCAGCGCATAATCTTATGTTAGGCTTTAATTCGGCACAATAATTGTTGCATGCGATTTTAAATACATCCGTATTTTTTAAAAGTTCTTTTTCTTCTTCTGTAATATCTGCATAAGTTAATATTATTGCTTTAGCCATAAGTCCATATCCTTTTTGTCCGAGCTTGGAAAATGCAAAATAACAGGATTATTACATGCTCTTTCTCCATAATCCCTTTTATAACAATAATTCCATTTCTCGTTTACTAATTTTATTTTGTCGTGGAAGCACCAATTTATTATAGTTTCATCTGCACTAAACGGCTCTTGTTTACCTATTGCGCCTTTCCAATTATCTTTAATTTGTTTAAAATAGTTTTCTTTGTTCATAAGCGATATATTAAACATCATCATGCCGGAACACGTATAATAGGGAAGTCCTAACTGTTTAGCTTGAATATCTGAATATAAATGCCCTCTTGTTGCTAAAATATAATTATTTTCAAAATCAACATTAAATAAAGGCTCTAAACTACCTAAACAAACAGTATCACAATCAAGATACAATGCTTTTTTAAGTTTGGGAAAATACTTTGGAATTAATAACCGCAAAAAACAAGCCTTTGAAACATGTTTAAATCCGCATAACTCATAAGTAAATTCTTTTAATTCATTATTAATATCTTTTCTAATTGTATGTATTTTTGCTTGCGGGTTGTGTTTTAAAATACTTTCTTTAGACTTGTTAAATAATTCTTTGTAATTTTCATCAAAACAATAAATTACATCCATAAATTACCTTTTTTAAAAAAGGCGAGGGTAAAAATACCCCCACCTAATTAATTCTTATAGAAAAGAACCAGTAACTTTAGAAGTTACGATACAATCAGGGTTAGCAACTTGACCACCGTAAACTAATAAGCATCTTACGAAATCGCCAACTTGGTCTTTATCTCTAAGAGTTTCAGTTTTAGTGATTTGTTCTGCGTAAGTGATAGCATCAGAAGTTAAAGCTACCATAGTTTGAGAGAAAACTGCTGCACTACCTGTACCTGTTTTATCAGTAGCGATATTAGTATCAACGAATACATCAAATCCACCTAAAGTACCGATTTGACCTTTTCTTAATACTTCAGCACCAACTGCATTAGCAAAGAATTGAGAGCATTGTTTGATAACACCTTCAATTTCAGGAGTTACAACTAATGCCGGTCTTTTGCCTGCATAGTCAACACCATTGATTAAAGCATTTTTTCTGCCTAATACAGAATACATTTTGCATACTTCAGCCCAAACATTGTCTTTTGTTAATTGAAGAGCTGAATCTGTGTGCAATTTAGTAGTAGCATTAGCAACTGCTAAACCGTGAATGTATTTATCTTTAGTTTGAGATGCAGCAACAGCGATTCTGTTAATGTATTGATTAACTAAATCAATGTTAGATTGAACTTTTTGAATATCATCAACCAAGAATGGAATGATTTTTTGTTGAGATATTTCAAGAGCTTGTTTGTCACCTGTTGGGTCTTGGTAAGTAATACCAGAAAAACCTGTTGCAGTTGGGTTGTAATCAGAAACTGTCAAAGAGCCTAAAGTATAGAAGTAAACTTTATCACCCTTAGATTTAATTTCGCCTTCGTACTTGTGATTAACGATATCCATATATTTACCGTGATCATCAAGAGTTGCGTTTAATTTAGCACTCCATAATTCAGGAGTAAATCCACCATTTTTTACTGATATGTCTGTCATTTTAAATTATCCTTTCATAATTACCGCATCCACTTTTTCCATACCGAATTTCTTAACTGCCTTTTGATACAAACTAGGATTAGCAATCATTTCATCTCGTGTAGGTATTCCAGATGCTTGTTTTTGTACTACTGTTTCGCCTGTCGGAACCGTCGCGTTTGCTTTGGTCTTTTCGGCTTCTTGTTTGACTAAATACTCTTTAACTCCTATTTCTTTAATCTTTTGAATAGCTTTTGTAGTCATATCCAAATCAACTCCGCCCGTTAAATCAAACATTTGTTTCACTATTGAATGAATTTCAGGAGAGTAATTTTCGCTATCTTGATAAAGTAAGGTTTTTAATTCGGGTATTTCATCAACTTTTTGAGCTAATGAGTTAGCTCGTTGCTCCCTGTCTAATCTAATGGCTTTGTCAAATTCAGATTGCATTTTGTCGGTTAAATTGCGTTTTTCTATCGCAATTTGTTCAACAATATCCGCTCTGAAATAGTCTTTAACTTGTGCCATTTTTGCTTCATATGCTCGTTTGTTTTGCGGGTTATAAAGTTGTTTTGCTTCATTTAATAAAGCTTCTACTGTGTTTCTTTCATCTCCGTTTAATTGACGAGCCAATGAGTCGTACGCCAGAAACTCTTTATTATCGACATCGAACCTATAGCGATTTTCAAAATCAGGGTTAATTTTTCCTTTGTCATCAACTAGTTGAGGTTGAAGTTGTTTTTTTAATTGTGCTAATTCTTGAGAAACTTTTGTAAAAGATGCTTGATTGTCTTTTGCTATTTTTTCCCAATCTTTCGTAGCTTCAACCGTAGGTGTCGCTTTTGGAGTTTCTTCTGTGATTTCAGTTCCGTCAATCACGGTATTATCAGGCTCATTAGTTACATTTTGCTCAATAGTCTGATTTTCAGGTTGAGTGTTTTCGCTTGTAACTTCTTGAGTAGTCTTTTCAACCGATGTTTCGGGAGTAGTTGAAATGTTTTGCGTTTCTTCCATAGATTTTTCCTTTGCTTTTTTGCGCTACAGAATAGCCGATTAGTTTTGAACCCTTTCGGCTTG
>JAKSUS010000010.1 GCA_024408745.1 Candidatus Gastranaerophilales bacterium
GGATTGAATTTTAATGATATTCAAATTGTTGACGGAAGCGGTGCATCTATGAACGATTATGTTACTGCCGATTTTATGACAAGCGCATTAAAAATCATTTCAAAATCCAACAGTTTTAACAATATAAAAAATTCAATGACAGATACAAATATAGGAACTTTTAAAGGAAGATTACCGGAATTAAACGGCAAACTAAAAGTAAAAACAGGAACAAATGCAAATACAAGCGGGGTTGTCGGCTATATGGAAACCAAAAGCGGAAAAAGCATAACTTTTGCAGTTATGCTTGATAATCTTCCGAAAAACGTCAATTCAAAAAAATTTGAAAATGAAATTATAAAATCAATTTATAATGAATTTTAATTTTCAAAACAACGCTTTAAATAGTCCAATAACTTTCTTCTTTTAGTATAGAGATATTTAATAAAACCGATATTTTGCAAAGAAACGGATGAAATTACAATATTAATTTCAAACCCGTCGGAACAAAACGGTTCATAATCATAAACGACATAACTGTTATATTTACTTTTCCATTCTTTCTTTTCAAGACAACAATTATTTTCATAAACTATATCGTCAAACCATGAAATTAATTCTTTTGGTACGTTATAGAATTCTGCAAAATATACATCAGCAGAGTTATAGTTCTTCTGTCTTACAACCATAATATCCCTCCCATAAAATCTCATCAAGATAATACAATTTTAAAAGAGCAGATAAAAATTTTTATCGCCTGAGAAGGTAAAATTTTTTTTGGCTGTTTGTAAAGAATTGTAACAATTTTTAAAAAAAACGAATATATCTCTTTTATATATTTTTTATATATACAAGGATACACGGATAAATAGGAGAAATTATATGACAAACGGAATTGAAGGCATCAACGCAAAAGACAGTTATGACAATACTTTAGATGCAAAGTATGATTACAACAAAGATGGTAAAGTCGATATTGATGATTATCATTTTGCTCAATTATCATTGACTGATGAAGATCCGACCAATGATGTTGATATCAGTATGAGTGAGCTAAATAAAGTATTTGCAAATATTGTTGATGCAGATGACAGCAAAACTGCTGAAGATTTAACAAGCAGAGCAAACACTCTTCTTGCTGATTATGAAAAAGGTCTTGATGACCCTCAAAATGCGAAATCATTACTTGATTTACAAAACATTGGAAGTAAATTAACAAAATATATTAAAAATTGTTCTGATGTAGCTACACTATTAGGACAACAAATAACAAAAGTAAAAGCCGAACTTGATGAGATTGAAGAAGAAAAGAAATTGAAGGAAGAAGAATACAGCAAAAAAACACAGGAAGTAGAAGAAAAATCACAAAAATTATCAAATAAGATTGAAGATACATTAAAATATGCAGACAGAATAACTACAAAACAATCTTTAAAATGTGATGAAATCGTCAGACAATCTATTAATGAATACAAAGAAGGTAAATATCCAAACCAAACTTTACAATCAATTATTTTGCAAAAATTAGCCGTAAACGGTAACAGTTCCGAATTGCACAATTTGCAAAATTTAATAAATGAAAACAAAGGTATTGGTGAAGAAATTAATTCTTTATGCGACGATATTACAAACTTAGTTGCAGATATAAAAGATGTAACAGAAAGATATAACAATAAAAATACCGAATATAATAATATGGTTAATACACGCAGTAATGTTTTAGAAGCAGCACAAAGTGCATCAGTTAAATATCAATCTGGTTACCAAAAACGTATTGACATGAGAAATGATTTAGTCAAAAAATATTCGGCAGCAGGCGGTGGTTTAGATGATTCAAATCCACAAATTCAATCATTGGCAAGGTTTTTACAAAGCGGCGAATTAAACAATATGACATTTGCAGATGCATGGGATATTTTATCAAGAACTTTCACAGGTATTCCGGGATTATCATTTAATTCAAATGGCTCTATGGATGTACCTAAAGGACATTCATCATTACAAAGATCCGTATTTGATCAATTGGTTAGTGCATTGCACAGTAACTCAGGTAAAACAGGTAGTGCAAAAACATCGGGCTCAACTACTAATGATGATTCCGGGTCATCACGCTATACAGAACGTCAATATGGTGATAGCGGATATGTTGATCCCAAAAGTCCTTCATGCCCCGGTGGAGTTACAAGAAATGACCCAATATCATTTACAAACGGCGATATCAAATACGATTTTATAATTGACAGAAACAATGACGGCATTTTTAATGACCAATCAGAATTTTTAGGTGCGAAAAACGGTTGGGCAGAAATGAAAGCATATGATACAAATAATGACGGTCATATTTCAGGTGATGAATTAAATTCATTACAACTTGTCGGCATAAATCAAAATGATGGTAAATTCACATATTCAAGCGCAAAAGATGCAGGTATAGATGATATTGATTTGACTTCATACCAAAGAGTAGGGCAAACACAAGTAAATAATGACGTAAAAGAAGGTACATTTAAATTAACAACTTCAGACGGTGATGTCATTACCGGTGAACAAACTAATGATACAACTCAAAACTTAAATAATAAATATTCATTTATCTACGGAACTTCTACAGAGGACTTAAATAATTCTTATGAAAACAATCCGTTTATGCAGGAATTTAAAGAAACCTTGAATACAAAAGCAACAACAGATGAAACAAAATCAAAGATTTCCACAAGTGAACTTGGCGCAAAACAAACCGTAAGACATGGTGAAATAGAAGACGATATCACCGTAGCAAACGGAATTCACCGCGGCGAAAGAGAAAAAGAAGCTATCGATAAAAAAGCTGAAGAAGATAAAAAAACTAAAGAAGATAATAAAAAGCAAGAAGAAGAAAAGAAAGCAAATAAAGATAAAATAAAATAGATATTATTAATTTGTAAATAAAAAAAAGATAAGTTTTAAAAACTTATCTTTTTTTATTTGAATTTTAAACTTAATTATGCTCTGACTTTCATGCAACCGTCAATAATACCTGCAAAACTGTCAACTTTTAAGCTTGCACCACCAACTAATGCACCGTCAATATCTGATTGAGCCATTTGTTCTTCAATTGTTGTCGGCTTAACGCTTCCGCCATATAAAATTCTTATTGCATTAGCTGCTGCTTCACCTGCAACTTCACTAACGGTATTTCTAATCATTTTAATAACTCTGTTAGCTTCAACCGAATCACAAGTTTTACCTGTTCCTATTGCCCAAATAGGTTCATAAGCAATAACGCTTCTTGCAACATCTTCTGAAGAAATACCATCTAATGCTGCTTCAATTTGGGATTTAATGTGAGAATCCGTTTGACCTGCTTCTCTTTGTTCCAAAGTTTCACCGCAACAAATAATCGGAGTAATATCAGCGGCTAAAATAGCTTTTGCTTTTTTGTTAATCATTTCATCAGTTTCTGAAAAATATTGTCTTCTTTCACTGTGACCGATAATAATATAAGAGCAAGCTGTTTCTTTTAACATATCAATCCCAACTTCACCTGTAAAAGCACCTGATTGTTCCCAATAACAGTTTTGTGCTGATAATTTAATTGCATTACAATCTTTTAAAGTTTCACCAACTTTATATAAAGAAGTAAATACGGGAGCAATAACAACTTCCGGTAAAATTGCTCTGTTAATGTTACTTACAACTTTTTTTAATCCTTCTGTAAATTCAACTGCTTCAGCAACAGTTTTGTTTAATTTCCAGTTACCTGCGATAATAGGTTTTCTTGCCATAATTTTTCTCCTTTTCAATATAGATTACATGTTAATCTTTGATTTTATTATACTACATAATTTTTTTATATAAAACCTTCAACTTAGGACAAAATATAAACACTTTATTAATTTTTTGCGTGTTTTTACAATTAGTTGTATAATAAAGATAAATATAATATATTATTGGAGTTTTTCATCTATGTTTGAACGTTTTACAGAAAAAGCAATACGAGTAATTATGCTTGCTCAAGAAGAAGCAAGACATTTAGGACATAATTTTGTCGGTACAGAGCAAATTCTTCTCGGATTAATCGGTGAAGGAACAGGCGTTGCCGCAAAAACATTAAAAGCAATGGGCATCACATTAAAAGATGCGAGAGCAGAAGTTGAAAAAATTATTGGCAGAGGCTCGGGATTTGTTTCGGTCGAAATCCCCTTTACTCCAAAAGCAAAAAGAGTTTTGGAGTTATCATGGGACGAAGCAAGACAATTAGGGCACAGTTATATCGGAACAGAACACTTACTTTTAGGTTTATTGCGTGAAGGAGAAGGCGTTGCTGCAAGGGTAATAGAAAATTTAGGCGTTGACCTTAATAAAGTAAGAAGTAATGTCGTTAAGATGTTAGGCGAAACTAAAAGTACAAGTTCATCGTCAGGAAGCGGGTATTCGGGCAATACACCGGCTACTGCAGCAACCGTTTCTGGTGGTAAAAACAAAACCCCTTCATTGGATGAATTTGGTATAGATTTGACTTTAGCCGCTCAGGAATTAAGATTAGACCCTGTTGTCGGCAGAGAAAAAGAAATTGAACGTGTAATTCAAATCTTAGCAAGAAGAACAAAAAACAACCCCGTTTTAATCGGTGAACCCGGTGTTGGTAAAACCGCTATTGCAGAAGGTTTAGCATTAAGAATCGTAAACAGCGAAGTTCCCGATATTTTGGAAGATAAAAAATTAATTCAATTAGATATGGGCTTACTTGTTGCAGGTACAAAATATCGTGGTGAATTTGAAGAACGTTTGAAAAAAATTATGGACGAAATTCGCGCAGCAGGTAATATAATTTTAATCATTGATGAAATGCACACGTTAATAGGTGCAGGTGCTGCCGAGGGTGCTATTGATGCTGCTAACATTTTAAAACCGGTTTTATCAAGAGGTGAATTGCAGGTTATCGGTGCTACAACACTTGATGAATACAGAAAATACGTTGAAAAAGATGCCGCATTGGAAAGACGTTTTCAACCTGTTTATGTTGAACAACCCTCCGTCGATGATGCAATTGAAATTATCAGAGGTTTAAAACCAAAATACGAAGAACACCATAAATTAAATATTTCTGATGAAGCAATTATTGCTGCGGTTGTTCTTTCAGATAAATATATTATGGACAGATTTTTGCCGGATAAAGCAGTTGACCTTATTGATGAAGCAAGTTCGAAAGTAAGATTAAATGCTGCAGGACTTCCTCCTGAAGGCAGAGAAATCGAAAAGAAATTAAAAGCAACAGTTAAAGAAAAAGAAATAGCAATAAGAAATCAAGAATTTGATAAAGCAAGTCAACTAAGAGATGAAGAAGCAGACTTAAAAGAACAAATTCGTGATATGCAGGCAAAATGGAAACAAGAACAAGAACAAAATAAAGCAACTGTTACGGTTGAAGATGTTGCCAATGTTGTAAGTACATGGACGGGAGTTCCTGTTCAAAAGATTACCGAAAGCGAAGGGGACAGACTTCTGAAATTGGAAGATACTCTTCACAAAAGAGTTATCGGTCAAGATCAGGCAGTTGTTGCAATTTCTAAAGCAATCAGACGCGCAAGAGTCGGTTTAAAAAGCCCTAACAGACCTATCGGAAGTTTCATCTTCTCAGGTCCTACAGGTGTTGGTAAAACTGAACTTGCAAAAGCACTTGCGGAAGCAATGTTTGGTTCTGAAGATAATATGGTCAGAGTTGATATGTCAGAATTTATGGAAAAACATTCAACAAGTAAATTAATCGGTTCACCTCCGGGTTATGTAGGATATGATAACGGAGGACAGTTAACCGAAACTATCCGTAAAAAGCCATATAGCGTAATTCTTTTTGATGAAATTGAAAAAGCGCACCCTGACGTATTCAATTTGATGTTACAAATTCTTGATGACGGTCGTTTGACAGATTCAAGAGGACGTCATGTAAACTTCAAAAATACAATTATCATTATGACATCAAACGTTGGTGCTGCATTACTTGAAAACACATCTCAATTAGGTTTTTCAACAGGTGATGATGAAAAGAAATCAAGATATGAAAGATTAAAAGATGTTGTAAATGAAGAAATGAAAAAATTCTTCAAACCTGAATTTTTAAACAGACTTGATGATACGATTGTATTTGCTCATCTTGAAAAAGAAGAAATAAGAAAAATCGTCGATATCATGTTAAAAGATTTGGTAAAACGTCTTGAAGATCAGGAATTAGCGATAGAAGTTCCAGATGATGTAAAAGACTGGCTCGCAGATAAAGGTTACAGCCCAAGTTTTGGTGCTCGTCCTCTAAGAAGAGTTATTCAAAAGAAAATCGAAGATCCTATTGCTGAAGAAATCTTAACCGGTCACTATAAGCATGGTGATGCTATTGGGCTTTCTTTAGATAATGACACTATTTCTTTTGCAAGAATTGAAGGTAAAAAAACTGAAAAAAAAGAAAAAGATAATGAAAAAAAAGAAGAACCCGATGAAGAAGGAAATAAGTAGTTTTCTTTATGATTAAAGCAAAAAAAATCGGTTTAATATTAGAAAAAGAAGTATTAGTTGATGCTATCTTAAAAAATGATATCGTCATAAGAGTATGTTGTGAATTTTTAGATGCGGAATATGACAGGTTATTATTAAAATATCCGGAGGATCAAGATCAACTTGCACAATATTTTTATGAAGGTAAAAGCGTTGAAGTATCAATTAACACAATGAACGGCAGAATTACATATCCGGCTAAGGTCATGTATGAACCAAAAGATAAATTGATTGTTGTTGAATATTATAAAGTCACTACCGTATTTGAACAACGTAAATTTTTCAGAGTTAATGCTACAAAAAAATTGAAAATTTCTACTGATAATTTTGAAATAGATGCCTTAACCTTAAACATAAGCGGTGGTGGCATGAAACTCATGTTAAATGATGAGTTGGATGAAAACAAAATTTACTATGGACTTTTAAATTTATCTAACAATGAAGAGCCAGCAAAAGTTAAGTTCAAAGTTCTTGAAGTAAGGTTTTTAGCAACTGAAAAAAAATATGAAGCCGGCGTTGAATTTACGGATTTACTTGAAACAGAAAGAAAAAAAATTACAAAATTCTGTTTTGATATACAAACCGCAATGTTAAATAAAAAATAAAAATAAAAAAGTAAAGGGATAAAGTTTAAATGTTAAATGTTGTAATAGTAGGTACGGGAGAAATGGCAACATCGTTGCTCTTAGGAGTAAGAGAAGCAGGTCATAATGTTGTCGGGTTTTTCAGAAAAGAAAAAGCTTTGTTACCTCCCTTTGCAAGAATGTTTAGAGATTTATTTATGCCTACTGATTTTTATTTATTGGCAAAAAAATATAAAATCAACGAAATTAATGCAAAATCTGTTAATTCTGAACAATTTCGAAAACAAATCAGAAAGCTAAAAGCCGATATTATTATTGTCGGGAGTTGGGGAGAAAAATTTTCAAAAAAGACAATTCTTACACCTAAGATAGCAACAATAAATGTCCATCCGTCATTATTACCGCAATATCGCGGTCCAAATCCGTATATGATGACAATTTCGCATGGAGAAAAAGTTTCAGGAGTTACTTTTCATTTTATGGATGAACATTTTGATACAGGTGCTGTTCTTATGCAACAGGAAGTACCAATTATAGATACAGATAACGGATACACTTTAAAATTAAGAACTGTTCAGATAGCAAGAGGCATGCTAAAAGAACTTTTACCACAAATAGAAAATGGTGCGATAAATACTATTGAACAAGATGAAAACAAAGCAACATATTTCAAAAGAATTACTCACAAGGATATTTATATTGATTTCTCGATGGGAGCAACAGAAATTTACAATAAAGTACGAGGTTTTGAACCTTGGGCATCATGCTATTTAAAAGTAAAAAAAGAATTTTTAAAAATAGGGCATGCTCAAATTGTTAATTTGTACGAAAACGAATTTTATATCAAAAACAAAACATACAAATTACCTGACAGATATTTAAACGTAAAAGAGGGTAAAATCCTTGCAAGAGGTAAGGATTGGTTACTTTGTTCAACATGCGAAGAAGGAAATGCTATTTTATTATATGATTTAAAATTGTATGGAATTGTTAAGCAATTCTTAACAAAAAGCTTCATAAAAAGTTTAAAATCATTAAAATAAAAAAACTTAAAGACCATTGTTATATCTGTTTTTCAGACAAAATTTCCATTTTGTTTTGTTAATATATCTTAACAAAACAAGAGCAATTATTAAAGATTTTGATAAAACATGCCGATAAGTATATTACAAGAACTTAAATCGGAGGTCAAAACAATGGGTTTATCAGCAAGTCAAACAAGATACCTATCATTAACAGCAAGAAAGTCTAACGTAGAATACCAAGGACAACAAGTTAACGAAGCAAGAACAGGTTTAGCAAATCAATCAGCAGATTTGTACAAGCAAATGATAAATTTAAAAGCACCTATTGCTCCTACAATCTATGATTATATTATTAACCCTGCTACACTTCCGAATATTGATTGGGCAGATGATACAGCATGGCCTTTAAATTCAGCAAAACAAAAGAATTTTGAAATATATTATGCAGCAAATCAACCGAGTTTCCAATCTTTTGGAATTCCTGAATATAAAGAATACGCAGATGAAAAAACAGGCAGAAAATATTGGGCTCAAGTAGGTTATGATGAAAAAGGTAAAGAAATTGCAGGTGGCATCGGCAGACATTACTCTTATCTTGAAGATGTTACAGGAACATACTGTGTAAAAATGACATCAGAAGAAGACGGTAGTTACAATAAAAAAGGTAAAGATGTAGCAGGCAATTTTGTATCTTATACATCAATTCACGTTGATGAAAATGAAAAATTTGAATACGATGCAGAATCAGGACTATTCCAAATCAAAGAAGAATACAAAGACTCATTCACTTATGAAGAATTAGCAAAAAATATTAAAGCATTCAACTTAGCAATGGGTACATACAACACCTATTCAAAACCTGACAAAATTAAAATTTATGATCATGATTTAAGCCAAGCAGAACAAGATGCTCTTAAAGATACAAATACTGAAAACGATCCGGTTCCTGTAAGCTACAAACGCTCAGCAACTGAAAATTATGATACTGCCCAATACAATGCGGCAATGGTTAAATACGAACAAGAACAAAGAGAATATGAAGAAATTTTAGCAGAAATAAATGCTAAAACTGAAGAAATTCACCAAGCAGATGAAAAATTAGAATTACAATTAAAACAATTAGATACAGAACAAGAAGCGATAAATACTGAAATGGAAGCAGTTAAAAAAGTTATCGAAAAGAACATCGAACAAACTTTCAAAACTTTCGCTTAATTCGTTAAAAACTAATTATTAATATTCCTATGTAATTAATATTTATAAATACATAGCATAAAAGATTTAATTTCGACCTCCTTTTCAAGTCAACAAGTATTTGTTGGCTTTTTCTTTATGCATAACACTATGTAAAGTAACTAATATGTTAAGTTAATGACGACTTTAAAAAAAACTTGTATAATATCACTTGATAGATTGTGGAGAGAGTTTTATGAAATTCAGATTTTTAAATGCAGGAGAATCACATGGGAAAAAGTTAACTGCAATAATTGAAAATGTTCCTGCAAATTTTGATATAGACGTAAAAGAAATTAATAAAGACTTAGCACGCAGGCAAAAAGGCTACGGACGTGGTCCGAGAATGAAAATAGAACACGACAAAGCAGAAATAACTTCAGGCATCAGATTTGGAAAAACAATAGGTTCACCTATTACTTTAGAAATTGTAAATAAAGATTTTAAAAACTGGCAAATACCTATGAGTATAGAACCATTACCCGATGATGTAAAAGATGTCGACTTAAAAGAAGTAACTTGTGTTCGCCCCGGACATGCAGACTTTGCAGGTGCTTTAAAATACAATCAAACTGATATAAGAAACATTTTAGAACGTTCAAGTGCCCGTGAAACTGCAACAAAGGTAGCAGTTGGCGCAATTGCGAAGCAGATTCTTAAAAAGTTTAATATCAAAGTAGAAAGTAGTGTTATTTCAATCGGTCAGGTTGTTGCTACAAATTTTGACGGCAAAAAGAAGAATGATTTAAACTGCCCTGATGATGTAGCTTACAAAAAAATGATAAAAGAAATTGACAAAGCGTACGGCAGAAGTGTTTCATTAGGCGGTTTAATAATGCTTGAAATAAGCAATGTTCCTGCCGGCTTAGGCTCACACACACATTGGGACAGAAGATTAGACGGCTTGCTTGCTCAGGCATTAATGAGTATACAGGCAGTTAAATCTGTTGAAGTCGGTTTAGGAAAAGATAGTGCGTTTTTAACAGGCGATAAACTTCAGGATGAATTTTTCATAAGAAAAGGCAAAGTTATCAGAAAAACCAATAATGCAGGCGGTATAGAAGGCGGAATGAGTAATGGCGAGCATATCATTTTAACTATTGCAATGAAACCGATACCAACAATGGATGCGCCGTTAAATGCAATTGACATTAAAACAATGACTGAACACAGAGCACATTATGAACGCTCCGATGTGTGTGCTGTCCCTGCCTGTGGAGTTATTGCAGAAGCGATGTGTGCAATAGTTATTCTTCAACAATTCTTAGAAAAATTCGGCGGTGATAGCTACGAAGAAGTTGTAAAAAATGTCAATAACTATTTAACTTTGAGGAAATAATGAAAAACATTGTTCTTGTAGGTTTAATGGGAGCAGGTAAATCAACCGTCGGAAAAATATTAGCCGACAAACTTAGTTTTTCATTTATTGATACTGATGAATTCATTGAACAACAAGAAAGCACTAAAATTACCGAAATTTTTGCAAAAAAAGGTGAAACATATTTTAGAACTTTAGAAAACAATGTAATTTCTAAAATTTCAACGAAAAATTCTCAAGTTATATCAACAGGCGGAGGGAGTATTCAAAATCCTCAAAACCTAACCTGCTTAAAGGATAACGGTTTTGTCGTTTATTTAAAAGCGAGTTCAAATATTCTTTTTGAAAGAATTAAAGACGATAACTCAAGACCGTTGTTAAAAACGAAAAATCCTTTAAAAACCTTGGATGAATTATTAAAAGAGAGAGAAATCAATTATAATAAAGCTAATTTCATTATTAACACAGACAATAAAACTGTTGATGATATAATAAATTTAATAATTGAGGAATATAATGAAAATTTTAAATGTTAATATAAACAGAACTGAAACATCTTACCCTATTTTTACAGGTGAAGGTTTAAGAGATAAAGTTAAAGAATTTTTAACAGATATAAAAAAAGCTGTTTTAGTTACAAACGAAACAATTTTCGAAATCTATCAGGATAAAATTACAGATTTCTTTAACAATTTACCTGTTAACGTTGAATATTGCATTATTCCTGACGGTGAAGAGTATAAAAACAAAGAGATTTTGGAAAAGATACTAACTTGTGCATTTGAGCAACATTTAGAAAGAAACGATATGTTTATTGCTTTTGGTGGCGGTGTCGTTGGCGATATAACAGGTTTTGCGGCATCAACTTATTTAAGAGGGATAAAATTTTTGCAAATCCCTACAACAATTCTTGCACAAGTTGATAGTTCTGTTGGTGGCAAAGTCGCAATTAATACTCCTTACGGGAAAAATTTATTGGGAAGTTTTTATCATCCAGTAGGTGTTGTTTCGGATATTAAATTTTTACAGAGTTTACCCAAACGTGAAATTTTAACAGGTTTAAGTGAAGTTGTTAAATATTCGCTTATAGAAAAAAATTGTGGCTTAGAATTTACGGATTTTGCAAAGTATTTATCTGAAAACAATAAAAAACTTTTATCTTTAACTCCTGAAAATATTGAATTTATGGTTGAAAACTGTTGCAGATTAAAGGCATCAGTAGTTAATCAAGACGAAAAAGAAAAAGGATTAAGAGCAATATTGAATTTTGGTCACACAATAGGACACTCCATTGAAAAATGTACTAATTATAATACCTTTACCCATGGTGAAGCAGTAGCAATGGGAATGAAAGGTGCTTTATTAATTTCCTTGAAATTAAATAAAATTGATAAAAATTATTTTGACTTTGCAACAGGTTTGTTAAATTCTTTCGGCTTACTAAATTACAAAATTCCTCAAAATGTTTCAATTGAAAATCTTTTGGACAGTTTGAAATTTGATAAAAAAGTTAAAAACGGAAATGTAAGATTTGTTTTACCCGTTGGATATTGTGAAGTTGAAATATTTGATGATGTTTCAAAAGATATCATTGAAGATGTTTTAAAAGAGTTATACTAATTTATGAAAAACGGAAAGTTTATAATTTTTATAAGTTATTTAATATTAATTTTAGGTGTAATAACTATGATTGCACCGTTTTTATGGATGCTTGTAACTTCTTTTATGCAAGATTCTCAGATTTTTTCTTATCCGCCACAATTTGTTCCAAAACCATTTATAACGGATAATTATTCTTCTGTTGCTACCAAAATGCCAATTATGCGATATTTTTACAACAGTTTATTGGTTGCAGTTTTAACAACGATAGGGCAGGTTATTATTGCATCAATGGCAGGTTTTGCGTTCGCAAAACTGAATTTCAAATTCAAAGAACCACTATTTTTAATAATTCTTGCAACAATGATGATTCCTCCACAAGTAAATATTATTCCATTATTTTACGTTATGAAAGAACTACATTGGATAGACACATTTCAAGCATTAATTTTACCTGGATTATTTGGAGGCTTCGGGATATTTTTAATGCGTCAATGGTTTAAATCAATCCCCAATGCACTTTTAGAAGCAGCGAAAATTGACGGCTGCAACTGGTTTCAAATTTATTATAAAGTTGCCCTACCACTTGCACTTCCCGCTCTTTCAACATTAGCAATTTTCACTTTTATAACAAGCTGGAACGGTTTTATGTGGCCGTTAATCGTTACAAATTCCGATACTATTCGCACACTTCCCGTTGCTTTAGCAGGATTTAAAGGGAGTTTCAGAGAAACAATTGAATGGGGACAGTTAATGGCTTGTGCCGTTATAACAACTATCCCTGCAATTTTGATATTTATTGCGGGACAGAAATTCTTTATAAAAGGAATAATGAATGCAAGCGTAAAAGAATAAAACGGGGAGACAGGAAGAGAACTTAATCTTCCTGCCCAAACTTATTTTTCTGCCAAGCAAGTAACAATTTCTTTTGAAAGTAATGTTAATTTGCCGGCAAAATATTGTAATATTGAAGCATTATCAATATTTTTATCCAAATTGCTTACAGTTTCCATTGCATCTTCAATAAGTATCTTTAATAATCTATTATCCATTTTGTATTAATTCCAACTATTATATTAATAAAATTATCATATTTTGGATAATTTGTCAAATCTTCGAAAAGTATCAAATTACTCAGTAATACAATATACATTGTAGGGTTTAATGTTATGTTAGAAATAATGTTATAAAAAAAGTATGATAATGTCAATAACATGGTAAGGTAAAATATAATATGGCATTTGACAGAAAATTAATGAGAAACGGAAAGGGTTGGGCTTTATGCATTAACTCTACAATATTACAATTTTTGGATATTGATCCTACTGTAAACATGGTTAAATATACCATTGAAAACAATAAATTAATTATTGAAAAAAGTGATAAAAAAATAGAATAAATTATGCATAATACTAATTACTTAATTTTACAAAAATTAGGAAAAAGAATTAAAGAATCTCGTATAGAGAAAAATATGACTCAAGAAAAACTTAGCGAATTGAGTAATATTTCTTCAGATTATTTATCTGAAATTGAACGCGGCAAAAAGACACCAAGTTTGAAAAGATTTTTGCAAATAGCACAGGCCTTGGAAGTTTTACCTGAGGAATTTTTTAAGAATAAGTTATAATAAATAATATTACATAAAACAAAAAAGCGGAGCAGTTAATTAAAACTACTCCGTTCTTTTCAACCTAAATAGAGTAAGAACTATTTTACTAATTCTTTAAACTTTTTACCAGCTGTGAAAGCAGGAACTTTTTTAGCAGCAATTTTAATAGCAGCGCCAGTTTGAGGGTTGCGACCTGTTCTAGCAGCTCTTGCTCTTCTTTCGAATGTACCAAAACCAACTAAAGTAACTTTGTTACCTTTTTTAACTGCTGTTTGAATAGCATCAA
>JAKSUS010000100.1 GCA_024408745.1 Candidatus Gastranaerophilales bacterium
AAGATACATTGTTGAAGAAACAACAGGTGTATTTAACAGTTATGGTGAACAAATTGCTACCGTTGTAGATGAAAGTGATTAGCCTGAAACCATATCTTCAAATTCTTTTGTACTGTAACAATCTTTAATAATATTAATTTTAATATTATTACGTTGTTCTATTTCGCTTACGGTTATACCGTCCAAAAAGTCTTCCGTATAATCACGAAGCATTATTGAAGGAATATAAATTTCAGAAGTTTTTAATTTTCGCAAAGACAAAGAATTTTCTAAATCTTGTCCGGTAACAAGTCCCGTAACAGTTATTGTATTTCCCCAAAATTTGCTTTTCACGCCGATTAATTCCATTTCAAAATTTTCAATTTTGTTTAATTTATCAACGATTTTTTTAATTGTCGGAAAAGCACTTTCACCTGTAAATAGAGAAACTTTTTTAGGAGTTTTAATTTTTTTCGGCAATTTTCTTTTCTTGAAATCATCAAGCAATAATCTTGAAGTCCCTACACCGTCAGATAATTGAGAATAATTTCCGTAATATTTTTTATCCGGAAAATCTATATTTGCCAATAAATAAAATTCATCACTCAAGGTTATTATGTGTTTTTTTAATTTTTCATTCATTTCATCGGCAATTTTAATTGTTTCAAGTGCTTTTTCCTTATCAACCTGCTTTAATTTTTCTTTTCTGAATTTTGTAATCCCGACAGGCACAACTGCAACCGAACAAACATTTTTTAAATTGGTTAAATCTTTTAAAGTTCTTTTTAATTCACCTCCATCATTATAGTCAGGGCAAAGTACAATTTGTGTATGGACAGGAATATCAAGACTTTCTAAACGTTTTAACTGTTCTAAAATTTTCCCCGCATTTTTGTTTTTCATCATTCTGACTCTTAATTCAGGGTTCGTTGTATGAACCGAAACATATAAAGGTCCTAATCTTTGCTCCTCTAATCTCTTATAATCTTTATCTTTTAAATTAGTTAATGTTACATAAGTTCCTTGCAAATAAGATAATCTGTAATCATCATCTTTAATATACAAAGTGTCCCTTAAACCTTTTGGTTGCTGATCAACAAAGCAAAATATACATTTATTTAAACAGGGCATAATTTTGTCAAAAACTGCAGATGTAAAAACTATTCCCAAATCATCCTCAAAATCTTTTTCAATTTCAATGATTTCTTCTTCGCCGTTTTTGCGTTTAATATGCAAATCTATTTCTTCAGCCATTGTTAAATAGCGATATTGTACAAAATCTTCCAATTTTTCATCATTGATTGAAATTATTTCATCGCCTGATGAAATCTCTAAATCTTCTGCAATACTGCCTTTTAATACTTCTTTAACTATTGCTGCCATTTATATAAACCTTATCTTTATAAAAAAAATCATACTTTTTGAGGATTAAAACTGCTTTAACATGACGAATAATAAAAATGATAATACTTCTTTCTATCTTCTTCTTTTTGCAATTACCTAAGCCCTGCAACATAACAGGGCTTTATTTTTATTTTAACATGAATAAAAAAGTTTATGGTTGAAAGGTTGAATAGTTATTAAACTACGATACTAAAGCAATAAATAAATTCTTCGCAACTTACAGCCTTTGACAAACTATTCACCTATAAACCGTAAACCAAATTACATAGTTTGTATAACTCTAAAACATATGATAAAATAATATTTATAAGGATTGTATGAAAAATCATGTTTATAAAAAATGAAAAAGCTTTTACGTTTGTTGAATTATTAATGGTTATGCTTATTTTAGGTATAATTATCACTTTAACAATGCCACTTTTAAATAATTTGAAAAATGATGAAGATATTTACAGAGCTTATATGAAAAAAGCCATTCATGATGTTACGGATGCAACTAATATGGTCTTTATAAGAGAAAGATATTTAACGGATTTTAGTGAAAATTCACTAAATAAATTATGTAGTATTTACGGATGCACTAATCTTGCTGACAAATATCATGATTGTAACGCTGATTGCAGCAGCCATCAAGGATTACGTGCAGTATATAATCTCCTTGCCGTTCCGGGTGCTGTATGTTATGGAATTGGTGAAGATGATTGTTTTTCTGCCGGTATTACGCCTATGGTTCAGGATGGCGGAAACAATTTACCCGGGATAAAAAACGGAAGTAAATCAGTTATGCAGTTTTTATACAATCCGCAAGATACTAATGGGGATGGAGTAATTGATACTTTTGGTGAAATTTATTTTGACGTAAACGGGAATAAAGCTCCTAATCAACTCTGTCAGGACAGATATAAATTTATTATCTATCTTGATAAAGTTGCTATGGACGGTTGCGATTTAGCATTATAGATATTTTATACATTTTACATAAAACAACTATTAATATTTCAGGTTATGCCTGAAAAGATAACTCTAATTCATTTCATACCCTTATAATTATTAGTTTTAATTTCGGTTTAATGATTTTATGTTATACTAAATTCAAAAGAGATTTTACGGAGAAGAATTTATAATGGAAAAAGTTATATTAACAGGCGATAGGCCAACAGGCAGATTACATTTAGGACATTATGTAGGATCATTAAAAAGAAGAGTTGAATTACAAAATTCAGGCGAATACGACAAAATTTTCATTATGATTGCTGATGCACAAGCATTAACAGATAACTTTGACAATCCCGATAAAGTTCGCCAAAACATTATAGAAGTAGCCCTTGATTATCTTTCTGTCGGATTAGACCCTGCAAAATCAACTTTATTTATTCAATCTCAAATTTCAGAATTAACCGAATTAACTTTTTATTATATGAATTTGGTTACTGTTGCAAGAGTACACAGAAACCCGACCGTAAAATCCGAAATTCAAATGAGAAATTTTGAAGCAAGTATCCCTGTCGGCTTTTTCTGTTACCCTATTAGCCAAGCAGCAGATATAACAGCATTTAAAGCAACAGTTGTTCCAGTAGGTGAAGATCAGGCACCAATGATTGAATTAACCAACGAAAGTGTAAGAAGATTTAATTCTGTTTACGATAACGATTTAGTTGAACCGAAAAATTTATTACCTGATAATGACGCTTGTTTAAGACATCCCGGAACTGACGGAAAAGCGAAAATGTCTAAATCATTAGGTAATTGCATTTATTTATCCGATACGGAAGAAGATGTTAAAAAGAAAATTATGTCAATGTATACAGACCCTGAACATTTAAAAGTTACCGACCCCGGTCATATTGAAGGCAATACTGTATTTACTTATTTGGATGCGTTTTCTAAAGATGAACATTTTAAAGCATATTTGCCCGAATATAACAACTTGGATGAATTAAAAGAACATTATCAAAGAGGCGGTTTAGGTGATGTTAAGGTTAAAAAATTCTTAAATTGCGTTATTGAAGAAGAACTTAAACCAATCAGAGAAAGAAGAAAAGAATACGAAAAAGATATTAAAGGCGTTTATGAAATTCTTGAAAAAGGAAGCATTGAAGCAAGAAAAACCGCTTCCCAAACTTTAAGCGAAGTTAAAAATGCAATGAAAATTAACTACTTTGAAGACAGAGATTTCATAGAAGAACAGGCAAAAAAATATAACAGTTAATAAATACTTACCGGAATTAATTTTGCTTAATAAAATTTTACATAAAAAGTAAAAAATTATAAGTTGGTTTAATATACTTGTGTAATAATATTAATGTAAGTTATTTAAGGAGAAAAAATAATGGGTGCTATTACAAAAGATATGGGAATTTTAGATGTCGTTCAACAATATCCTGAAACAATAGAAATTTTCGGTCAATTAGGCTTTGGTTGCTTAGGTTGTGCAGCAGCAAGATTTGAAAATCTTGAAGCAGGTGCAAAAGTTCACGGTTTTGACCCTGACGAATTAGTTGCAAAATTAAACGAAGCTATTGAAAAATAATAGTTTATGGAAGAAGAATTTAAGCATTATACTGTTATGAAAAATGAGGCTGTCGAGGCTTTAGAGCCAAAAGACGGTCTTATTTATCTTGATGGCACTTTAGGCGGTGGCGGTCACAGCGAATTAATCGCACAAAAAATTTCACCAAACGGAAGATTGATTTCATTTGATATTGATGATGTTGCAATTTCTTATGCAAAAAAACGCCTTGAACCTTATAAAAACGTAACTATTGTCAAAAGAGGTTATCAGGAATTTGATAGAGTTTTAAAAGAACTCAATATTGAAAAAATAACCGGCGGAATGCTTTTAGACTTAGGTGCTTCTTATTATCAACTGACATCAAAAACAAGAGGGTTTAGTTTTTCAAGCGATACAAAACTTGATATGCGATTTAATACGAGTCAGGATTTTTCGGCTTATGATTTGATTAATACCTATTCGGAAGAAGAACTTGCCGATGTTTTTTATTATTATGGTGAAGAACGTTATTCAAGAAGACTTGCAAAAAATATAATTAACTCAAGAAATGTTAAAAAAATTGAAACAACAACAGAGTTATGTGAAATTATAAAGAAATCTTTACCTTATAAAAACTCAAGAACAAACCCTGCAACCCGTATATTTCAAGCATTACGGATAGAAGTAAACGGTGAGTTAAGAAATGTTGAAGAAACTTTAAAAAAAGTAGTGCCTTTTTTATCAAATGGTGCTAAAATAGTTGTGATAACATTTCATTCTTTGGAAGATAGAATTGTAAAAAAAATATTCAAGGAGTTATCAACCGAAAAAAGCCTTCCGCAAGGGGGTTTTGAACCAAAAATCCTTGAACTTGTTAATAAAAAACCGATTTGTCCGACGGACGAAGAGATTAAAGAAAATCCACCTTCAAGAAGTGCAAAATTGAGGATTGCAAGGAAAGTTTAAAAGAAAGATTTTGGGGAA
>JAKSUS010000101.1 GCA_024408745.1 Candidatus Gastranaerophilales bacterium
TTCCCTGCTGTATATAATCTGTCTTTTACAATATCAAGATAAAATGCACTCAAATCAACTGCCGCAAAGTTTTGTAAATATTGGAAATATTTATAAAATTCATAATCGTCAAAGGATTTTGTAACGTTTTCAATTAAAATATTCAATTTATGAAGTGCAAATTTATCGATTTCTTTTAAATCTTCATATTGAACGTAATCTTTTTGAGGGTCAAAATCGTATAAGTTGCCAACTAAAAATCTCATTGTATTACGGACTTTTTTAAATACTTCAAGAAGTTGTTTAATAATATTATCACCGATTTTGATGTCATTACGGTAATCAACGCTTGCTGCCCAAAGTCTTAAAACATCTGCACCGTAGTTTTTGATAATATCATCAGGTCTGATGTAGTTGCCTAAAGATTTAGACATTTTTCTTCCGTCCTCACCGAATACAAAACCATGAGTTAAAACTGTTTTATAAGGTGCTTTGCCTTGTGTTGCAATTGATGTGAGTAATGAAGACTGGAACCAGCCTCTGTGTTGGTCTGAACCTTCCAAGTACATATCAACCGGAGTATGTCCTAATTCTTCAGCTCTTTTTTCAACAACTGCTCTCCAGGTTACACCTGAATCGAACCAAACATCCATAATGTCGTTTTCTTTTCTAAAGTGAGTTTTACCGCATTTAGGACATTTGAAACCTTGTGGTAATAATTCTTCTGCCGAATATTTAACCCAAGCATCAGAACTTTCTTTTTCAAAGATTTTTGCAACCGATTCAATTGTTTCATCAGTAACGATTGCTTCACCGCAATCTTCACAATAAAATACAGGAATAGGAACACCCCAAGCACGTTGACGTGAAATACACCAATCTGTTCTTCCTTCAACCATGTTTGAAATTCTTGCTTCACCGCCTGAAGGTATCCATTTAACACCTTTAATTGCTTCAAGTGCTGTATCTCTGAATTTATCGACTTTTACAAACCATTGAGGAGTTGCTCTGTAAATTACAGGGTTTTTACATCTCCAACAATGCGGATAACTGTGTTGAATATCATGTTTGGCAAGCAATGCTTTTGCATTTTCAAGTTTTTCTATAACAATGTTATTTCCTTTATAATAAGGAACACCTTCTAAGTCTTTATCGTTTACCGCATCAGTCCAAATTCCTTTACTGTCTAACGGTGAAAAGACTTCGATATTATATCTGCAACCGACTTCATAGTCTTCCAAACCATGTCCCGGTGCTGTATGAACTGAACCTGTACCGGCTTCAAGTGTAACGTGTTCACCTAAAATTATAGGTGATTTTCTATCAACTAACGGATGTTTCGTGTTTAATAATTCTAAATCTTGTCCGATGCAAGAGCCTATAACATTGATATCACTTTCTTCCCATGCAACATCATTTAAGAAATTGCCGAGTAAACCTTGTGCGACAACATATACATCATTTTTATATTCAAAGAATGTATATTCAAATTTCGGGTGCATACTTATTGCCATATTTGAAGGAATTGTCCAAGGAGTAGTTGTCCAAATAACCGCATAAACATCTTTGTCCTTTGTATCAATGATATTATTTATTTTTTTAACACTTTCATCATCAAATTTAAAACGAACATAAATTGATGTTGAAGTATGATCGGCGTATTCAACTTCTGCTTCAGCAAGAGCAGTTTCGCATGATGCACACCAATAAACAGGTTTTAAGCCTTTTTCAATATATCCTTTTTTGAACATATCACCGAAAACTCTTACTTGTTCGGCTTCAAATTCAGGTTTAATGGTTAAATAAGGATTTTCCCAATTACCCCAAACGCCTAAACGTTTAAATTCGTTTTCTTGTCCTTTTAAACTGTTGTGAGCGTATTCTCTGCATTTTGCTCTTAATTCAAGCGGAGTTAAAGCCTCTCTGCCACCTTTAATGTTTTTAACAA
This sequence comes from Candidatus Gastranaerophilales bacterium, assembly GCA_024408745.1. GTDB lineage: Bacteria > Cyanobacteriota > Vampirovibrionia > Gastranaerophilales > JAILCC01 > JAILCC01. The sequence continues at coordinate 1,928 of JAKSUS010000101.1, forward strand.
CCTTATTTTCAATAGGAAGTCCATGTCCGTCATAACCGGGAACATAAGGAGCATAAAAGCCGGATAAAGATTTATATTTAATTAAAATATCCTTTAAAATTTTGTTTAAAGCCGTTCCAACGTGAATTTTTTCGGAACTTAAATACGGAGGACCGTCATGAAGAACAAAAGAGTTTGTTTTATCTCTTTGCGCCAAATTTTGTTCATAAATATTATTTTCTTGCCAAAATTTTTGAGTTTCCAATTCTTTTTGAGTTGCATTTGCTCTCATAGGTAAATTTGTCTGAGGCAAATTTAATGTATCTTTATAACTTTTTTGTTCAGTTTCTGTCATAATTTTCTCCGCTATTATCTCATCTTCTAACTGATAAAAAGTATAAAATAAAAACTCTTTATAATCAAACGAATAAAGCCAAGCAATTTTATTGTCATTTATGCTCAATAGTTGCATAAAGATAGATACAAGTGATAAAATTAGCTTAAGATATTGTTTTATAAAGGAAATTTATATGTTAAAAAATTTATTTGTGACTAATATAAAGAAAGCTTTTACATTAACCGAAGTCCTCACGACTCTTATGGTTATAGGCGTTATCGCCGCAATGACAATGCCTACATTAATGACAAATGTTACGGAACAAAAAAATCTGGCAATGCTTAAAAAATTATATTCCAGTTATACTGTTAATATTCAATCAATGTTAAATAGTGAATACGGTACGCATTGTGACAGTTTATCCTGTTTGAGAAAATGGGGAAGCGCTACTACCCCGGATTATCAACCCCCTTATCATAACGGAGCATTAGCCGATACAAAATATTTTAATGTGGATCAGCAATGTACAAATGATAGTGATTGTGTAAGTGATTATTTTAAAAATGATACAACTTTAGTAAGAGGTCGTGTTACATATACAGCTGCAAGTAAACATTTAACAGGTACAGTATACAGATTAAGAAACTCTGCATCTGCGATTATATATGATTATAACGATAATTGTGGTGGTCAAGCAGGTGATGCAGGTAACAATATAAGAGTATGCAGTATTATAATATTTGATACAAACGGATTTAGTGGTACTAACAGTCCTTGTCAAGACAGATTTGGATTTTATGTCGCCAATACCCCGTATTCATACAATAGGGATGATGCTCATGGATATAAAACAGCACCGACTTTTTTAGTTCCGATAGGATTTAATAAACCAACCGGTGAAGCTAAAGATGCACTTGACTGTACTGCTGAAATTATGGCTAAAGGGTGGAAGAAGAGATAATTATGAAAATTTTAGTTATAGGAAAATCAGCAAGAGAACAAGCCTTTATTCAAAAGATTTTATCTGGCAAGCGAGCAAATAAAATCTTTTGTATTGGCGGTAATCCGCAAATTGCACAATATGCTGAGTGTGTTAATATTCCTTTTGAAGATTTAACTTCAATGGTTGAATTTGCAAAAGAAAACGAAATAGATTTAACGATTGCACTTGATGAATATGTTATTCAACAAGGGATTACAAATATTTTTGTTGAGCAAGGGTTAAAAATTTTTGCACCATCTTTAGAAGCAGCACAAATCGGAACAAGCAGAGCCTTTGCAAAGAAATTTTTATACAAACATAAAATTCCGACCCCAAAATACGGACTTTTTGATAAAGAACAAAGTGCTATTGATTATGCAAAAAAATCAGACTTGCCGTTATTTGTAAAATACGACAACTTAGCTTATCAAGATACCTTTTTATGCACATCTTTTACAAAAGCTAAAAATACTATAAACAGAGTTTTTGAAGAAGTTCAGAAAAAAGTTGTTTTGGAAGAATTTATTGAGGGTGAAAGTATTAGGTTTTCAATACTTACGGACGGATACAATGTTTTACCTCTTCCCTATGTTAAAGAATATAAAAGGGTTTTAGACGGAAACGGAGGTGCCTTTACAAAATCTGTCGGCGCTTATACTCCTTATAATAAAATTGATGAAATTACAGAAAAAAATATTGCGCAAGATATTGTTTTCCCTCTTCTTGATGCTTTAAATTCAATTGGTACACCTTATGAAGGTTTTTTATCAATTCAGTTAATTATTCAACCGGATGGTGATATTAAGGTTATTGAATTTTTACCGACTTTAGATATTGCTGAAGCAGTTTGTGTTTTACCATTGTTGGAAGAAGATTTGTTGGATGTAATTTATGCAGCATCAGAAGGAGCATTGGAAGATTGTTATCAAAATTTGAATTTCTCTGATGATGCGATAGCAACTTTAGCACTAATGAGCGGAAGTTACCCGAATAATCCTAAAATTAATTCTGTTGTTGAGGGGATAGAAGATTTGGATGAAGATAGCATCGAATTATATTATAACGATACAGGCATGAACAGTTATTATGAAGTCGTTACAACAGGAGGACGGCCGTTCTTCTTATCGTCAAGAGCATTGACGATTAATAAAGCAGTTCAAAATTTGTATGACAATGTTGATGTAATTAATTTTGAAGGTAAAAATTACAGACGTGATATAGGGAAAATTCCCATATATAAAAATTATTAAAAACGTGTGCTCGTAGCTCAGCAGGATAGAGCACCGGTTTCCGAAACCGGGTTTGCCGGCGGTTCGACTCCGCCCGGGCACAAATTTATATGTTGCAATTAGTATTTGATATTCAGCTAAAACTTCAATATAACTTTTAAAACGCCTTTTTCTTGTGCATAATTAAATGCTTCTTTTGCATTATTAAAATCAAAAACTTTTGAAACTAAAGGTCTCAAGTCAAAAACTTTCTTTTCTGATAATCTTAATGCTGGTCTAAACTGTCCGCATCTTGAACCTACAACGGTTATTTCATCTATAACAATTGGAGCAAGATTTAAAGGCTTATTATCTGCAACAGTACTTTTCAAAACAAAAATTCCTCTCGGTTTA
>JAKSUS010000102.1 GCA_024408745.1 Candidatus Gastranaerophilales bacterium
GTCATTCCATGAAGCCTCCATTAAAAAGAGTTTTGTCATTAAATCCTGAGCACGAAGTTGTGTTGCAATTTCTTCACGTTTGTTTTCTGTTTTTTCTATTTCTTCAGGAGTTCTTAATGTAATATGATTTGACAATTCTAAAACAGTGGAAAGATTATCAAAATTTATTTCTAATCCGTTTTCTTCAAGTAAATCTTTAATATCTTTAGGGTTTGGAATTTTTGCCAATACTTCTTTGGGTAATGCATTTAATCTTTCTGTGATTTTCTGGCCGTCAGAAGTTACCAAAACAATTCCTAATTTATCAAGAATTTCATCAACAGATAATACTTTTTGTTCTTTATTGTCTGCATTTGAAATAACATCATTAACCGTTTTCATAGTATTTATAACTGACGGTATATCTTCAGGAAATGCCATAGCTGCAATATCATCAAGCATAGCTAATTCTTCTGCTTGTTGTTGTTCTGCTCTTTTTTCGGCAGTTTGAGTTAAATCAACATCAGAAGTTGAGTCGGAAGTTTTACCAAGTTCTTGCCCAACCTGAATTTCAGCAGGTTTAACTTCGCCTGTTTTTGCTTCGTCTTTTTTAGACTTAACAGGCTTGTTTTCTACTGTGCTATTAAGTTTTTGTCTTACTCTTAAATCGTCATTAGACATGACTATTCCTACTTGTAACTACCTTACAAAATAGTTATCGGCAAATTAAAAGAAAAACTTTAGAAATTCAAAGGATTGTATTAAGAAATTGTTACAATGACAAAAAGTAATTGCAAAATAATTGCAAGATTTAAAATTAATAATTGTATTTCTTTCTGACACAAACACTTCCAATTTCTGTTCTTTTAAGCAATGTACGTTGCTTAAGGAAAGGAGCAACGTATGGAAAAAGTTAATGGATACAATATTTCTGAAAATAAAGAACCGGTATGGGCAAAATATATAACTGAAGACAAGCTTCCAACAGATGATTTAAAATTTTTATGTGAAATCATTGGATTTGAATCTACAAAAAAAATTAATGATTAACCTTCCGAGGTTTAAGTTTTCTGTCCATGCCCATTGTAATCAGGAATACAAAAAACAATATATTATTGATAATTATTTGACCGCCAAAACTCATAACCAACTTGCAATAGAATGTGACACCACCACAAGATATGTTTATAAAGTGATTAAAGAATATGTTGAGGGGAAAAATAAATAAAATTTTGGTTCCGTTTAGTTCCGTAAAAAAGTTCCGTTCAGGTTCCGTTTGTGGCAGAAAAATATTTTTTACGGAACCAAAGTTACTTTTTTAAATTTGTAAAATTATATTTTCTTATCGTGAAATTGCTTAGAAAAACAAAGGTTTTCACCATATTGCCCTGATATAATTTATAATTTTTGAACCCATTATATAGCAAAACGGACTTTAAATATTTTTCTGCAACCCTAAATTATAAGAGATTTTATCGCAGTAACAAGGCTTTTAAGCAGGTTCCCCTTTTCTGCATTCTCCTGTTAAGGTACAGTTTTATGCAAAAAAATTCAATAAAGTCCAGTGAGTCCAGAAAAAAACACATGAAGTGGTTATTTTGCACAATAAAAATTGCCTGTATCACCTATAAACAGCCAACTTTGCAAAATAACCGTTTTATGCAAAATAACCTATTGGACTTTGTGATTACAATTTATTTTATAATAATAAACAGATAAAAACAAAAACGGGCTAACATACATTAACCCGTTTAAGAAAAGGAAGAGGTGGGATTCGAACTCACGGTACGCTCGTCACGTACGACGGTTTTCAAGACCGCTCCTTTAAACCACTCAGGCACTCTTCCAAAGCAATCTATACTTATATATTATAACAAGCATGATTTTTAGGCAAGTATTTTAATATTTTCACTTTATATAATCTATTATTGTGCCGAAGAAAAATCTAATTCATAATATATAAAATGTTTTTTACCATAAACATAATAATTAAACTGATAAGGTCCTTTTACTTTTGTTGTTGATTTTAAATTTACGGCAGGACGAACTATATCTACTGTTATCCAATGTGTTGAAAGAGTACCATCACTTTCAATTGTAAATACCTCTGATGTATAACCGGCACTTCTTGCTTCAGGTCTGTTTATTGTTCTTGTTAAAGAATACCATTTACCATCTATATCATAACTATTCCAGGAATCAATATATCGAATTTCTTTTGCCCCATATATAGCGGGTAAATTATCATACTTAATAACTTTACCGTTATTTGCTCTGTCAGATGCACCCCATTCAACTATTGATAATAAAAATAAATTATCCAAAACAGTTTCAGGTTTACCTTCTAAATTTGCATACGGAATATTTACATTAACAATTGCATTTTGAAAACCGGGTGATAAATGATTATAGAATGTTGTTCTTAAAAATCTTCTTACATCACTTTCATTCCATGCTCTTAAGCCTTTTTGACTATGGCACCAATCATATTGTACATAAAATTCAGATAATAATAAGGTTGCACCGTTAGTATAGTGATTATCTTCTAATTTTCTCCAAAATATCGGGTGTTTTAAATAAATTTCACCTGAATTATTATCTCCACGTCTGAAATTCCAAATGGAGTTTGGATCCATAACAAGAGTCCCTGCCGGCAAAGCACCTAAAGTTGTAGCTTCACCTTGATAACCGTAATCTTTTGCCTGATTATATTGTCTTCCTTGAGGTACTGTTTGTTGTTGCTCCGGCATATTATCAGGTGCATTACTTTGTCCGGAAGAAGAGTAATTATCATTATACCTTGGATAATACTTACGTTTTGCCGGATATCTGTCTTGATTTGACGGATATTCAGGAGTTTGGGTAGTTGTATCCGTATTTTTAGGAATATATTGTCCTGCTCTGTTAATAGTATCAATAGTACTGTTGACCTGATTTAAAATATCAAAATAATTTACTGCATATACTTGAAAAGCTAATACAAAAGCAGTAAAACAACCGATTAAAATTTTCTTTATCATAAACACCTCAAAATATAATAATTAATATTTTATTATATTTTCCAAATAAGTTCAACAATTAAAAAAGAAGCCTTAACAGTATATATCAGGCTTCTTATTATATTTATTAATTACAAACTATTTTTTTAGATTTCTCATTGTAGGGAATGCAATAACATCTCTGATTGAAGGACTGTCTGTAAGCAACATAATCAATCTGTCAATACCTAAGCCCAAACCGCCCGTCGGAGGCATTCCGTATTCAAGAGCATTGATATAATCTTCATCAATTTCTTGGGCTTCTTCATCACCTTTTGCCTTAGCCTGCATTTGAAGTTCAAATCTGCTGCGTTGATCAATCGGATCAGAAAGTTCGGAAAAGGCATTCGCTATTTCCCAACCGTTTACTCTTGTTTCAAATCTTTCTGTCAAACGGGGATTATTTCTGTGTGGTTTTGCAAGTGGTGATATATCTTTCGGATAATCAATAATGTGAACGGGATTAATCAAAGAAGGTTCAACTTTTTCTTCAAAAATTCTGTCTAAAACTTTACCCCAATTATCACAATCGCTTGCATCAATACCGATTTGTTTTGCACCTGCTTTTGCTTCTTCAACGGTTAAAGTGTTTGAAAAATCAACGCCCGTATATTCTTTTATTGCACCTAACATTGTTTTTCTGTCCCAAGGCGGAGTTAAATCTATTTCTTTACCCTGATAAGTAATTTTCATTGTGCCTAAAACTTTTTGAGCAACTGTACTTACCATATTTTCAAGCAATACCATCATATCATTATAATCGGCATAAGCCTGATAAAGTTCTATCATTGTAAATTCAGGGTTATGTTTAAGGTCAATACCTTCATTTCTGAAACTTCTGTTAATTTCAAAAACTCTTTCGCTTGCACCACCGACAATTAATCTCTTTAAATAAAGTTCAGGAGCAATTCTTAAATACATATCCATATCTAAAGCATTATGGTGAGTAATGAAAGGTCTTGCATTAGCACCGCCTGCAATTGTTTGAAGCATTGGAGTTTCAACTTCCAAAAAGTCCAAATCAGTTAAGTAATTTCTGATTTCCTTAATAATTCTTGAACGTTTTACAAAAGTATCACGAACATCTTTATTCATAATCATATCTAAATATCTTTGGCGATAACGTGTTTCTTTATCAGTTAAACCATGAAATTTTTCAGGTAACTGTTGCAAAGATTTAGCTAAGATTTTTATATCTTTTGTTTTAATTGTTAATTCACCACGAGGAGTACGTCTGATTGTACCTGTAACACCAATCATATCACCTACATCAAGAAGTTTTACTAATTTCATTTTTTCTTCAGGTAAATTTTCTTTGTGTGAAAAGATTTGAATTTTTCCTGATGAATCCATTAAATCAATAAACATGCCTGAATTTCTCATACTCATAATTCTGCCTGCAACAGAATAAGTATCTTCCGTTTCTGTTCCAGGTTCGATGTCTGCATATTTTTCCTGCAAAGTATTTGCATTTGCATTTTTATCAAATGTATAAGGATACCCATTTCAACTAATTCAGTTAACTTTTGAATACGTCCTTCTCTGACGCTTTCTGCTTTATTTATAGTTTCTTGTTCCACTTTATTTAACCTCACTTTTATTATGTGTCACTAACAAAATGGTAGCACAAAAACGACTTTTGTCCATTATAAAATCGTATTTATGCAACCAAACATTATTTCAAATAATTTACAATTGCTCTCAATGCCAATAAATAACTATCTTTTTTAAAGCCTGCAATTTGACCTATACAAACCGGTACAATAAAAGAATTATGTCTAAATTCTTCTCTTGCGTGAATATTTGATAAATGAACTTC
>JAKSUS010000103.1 GCA_024408745.1 Candidatus Gastranaerophilales bacterium
TTTCCTTGATACGTTTAGCAACTGTTGCTATGTCCACTTCATCATGACGTGAAATAAATTTAGCTATATAGGTAGCAATAGTTTCACTATTTTGTTGTTCTCTTATAAGTGTTTGGTTATATTCAGCAATTTCACCATGTTGATTAGCATCAAAATCAGGGATGATTTCAGGGCAACGAATATCTCTTAAAAATTCGCCTAATTTTTCTAATTCTTCTTTAGATACATTACAATTTTTAGGAAGCATTAAATAATAATTATTATTTTCATCTTTTCTTACATGTAATATGTCCGTTAACGGATTAGCATCTTTATCAACATTATCTGGAGTTTCTATTGCCTGAGTTAAAACTGCTATTGTTTCTATGTTATTTGTCAAAGAATAATCCCATAATATTTTTTTCAATATTGGCTTAATATCTTCAGGTATTTCTTTATTGTTATAACAGTAATCAATAAAATCTCTGTAATGTCCGTTTTCATGAACAATAGAACTTCTCATTGTATTTTTATCGGATTGCATATTTATATGTTGCATATTATTTGTTTGAGAAGAAGTAGCATTATAAAAACCATCAACTTTGTTCATGTTAATAAACGCAAATTGTTTGGTATACGGAAGTCCTGAATTTTTATGGTTATTAACAAATTCTTTTACTACATCAATAATTTCTTTTGTCTTCTCTTCGCTTACATTATTGTTCAATAACAATTCAACATCAGGATAGGATTTTTTAAAATCATCAATTAATTTTGTTACCTCAGGTGATTTTTTACCATAAATTAATTCATTAGTTTTTTCAAATTCCTCACCCCTTAATTTATGTAAGATTGAATAATGAGAACCTTTCGTTAATTCTATCAATTCATTTAGCATGGCTGTTTTTTTATCGGAATTATTCCATTCTTCATCCGAAAGCGCGGATAATCTTGTAACAACATCAACAATAGTATCGTTGAGATTTTGGTCTTTAATATCATCTAAAGATAAAATATTTCTTGCAGTAACATTATGCCATTGTTTATCCGTTAATTTTGAAAGTGCATTTATGTCTATAGTTTTATTATTCTTGTTGTATTCACTTATTAACGAAATAAGATTTCTATTTGTTACATTTTTCCATTGCTCATCATTTAAACCGGATAATCCCGTTATATTACCGGCTCTATAAATATTATCTGCATATTTGTATTGTAAAAGTTTTCTTTTCAAAACATTATTCCATTGTTCATCAGTCATTTTTGCAAATTCACTTATATCCCAACCTTTTAGAGCATTGCTATCTGCATCTTTTAAAGTTAAAAGTTTTCTTTCCGATACTTTATTCCATTGTTCTTCGGATAATTTTGCAAGTTTACTTATATCCCAAGCGTTAAACCCCTTGTTATCCGCACCTTTTAAGGTTAGAAGTTTTCTTTCGGATACTTTACCCCATTGTTCGTCAGTTAATTCTGCCAAGCTTCTTATATCACAACCGGTAAGAGCCCAATTATTAGCATCTTTTAAGGTTAAAAGTTTCCTTTCCGATACTTTATCCCATTGTTCATCAGTCAATCCTGACAAGTTTTTTATATCCCAACTTTCGAAAGACTTATTATTAGCATTTTTTAAAGTTAAAAGTTTTCTATTTTGTACATTATTCCACTGCTCATCTGTTATTTCCGAAAATGCAACAAAATCAAAAATTGTAAAAGGCTCATGATTTGCAGTTTTTAAACTTGAAAAAATGTTTCTTTTTGATATATTATTCCATTGTTCATCTGCTAATCCCGCTAACATTTGAATAATATCATAAGATAATGCTTTATCATCGGAATCTTTTAAACTAAGCAGTTTACGTTCAATTACTTTATTTCTTACTTCAGAGGTCAGATTTTGTAAAAATTCTTTATCCTGTATTGCTTTAACCGGGTTAGAAGTTACTTTAAATACCTGATTATTTTGTACATCAGGTGAAAGCTCGCCAAAAATTTTATCATTTTTATTGAAATCTGATTGAATAGCAGCAGGTCTTAAATTTTGTAAAATTTCTAATTCTTCTGCCGTAAATACAGACACAGCTAAACTATTATCGTAACTCAAATTCCGATTATAAAAATCAATTAAACTTGTTGCTTTAAGCAAATTAACAGAATTTAAATCAACAAGATTATCGGTATTGAAATTTTGTGTTTCAACTGATTTTATAGAATTAATACTGAAATCTGACATTTCTTAATCTTCTCTTTACGGAATAAATTTCATAATTATATAAATAAAAACATATTCTTAACGGAAATTGCTTATTAAAGAGAGTATTGTATGATTTTGGGGGAAATTTATATAATTTTCTGTTTTTTAAAACTGACTATTATTTTTGTATTATAATAAAATTAAGAGCAGACAATTTGGAGAAGATTATGAATATTGATATTAACGAAATTCCAATAAATTATCAGGCAACTGATGTTGAAAAAGAAATATATGATCTTTGGGAAGAAAATGAATGTTTTAAAGCGGATGCAAATTCAACAAAACCACATTACAGTATGGTTATTCCTCCGCCAAATGTTACCGGCGTTTTACACATGGGACATGCTTTAGACGGAACTTTGCAAGATATTTTAGTCAGATATCACAGAATGGCAGGCTTCGAAACTCTTTGGGTTCCGGGAACAGACCATGCCGGCATTGCAACACAAAACGTAGTTGAAAAGAAACTAAGAGAAAAAGGCTTAACAAGATTTGATTTAGGACGTGAAAAATTTGTTGAAACAGTATGGGAATGGGCAAATGAACACAAAAGTGCAATTCTTAACCAATTTAAGAGATTAGGAGCTTCTTTTGACCGCTCAAGAGAAAGATTTACACTTGATGAAGGTTGCTCTGATGCTGTTAAAGAAGTTTTTGTAAGTTTATATAACAAAGGTTTAATTTATAAAGGTGCATATATTGTTAACTGGTGTCCACGTTGCAGAAGTGCAATCAGTGATATCGAAACCGAATACAAAACAGAACAAGGCAATATGTGGGAAATTTGTTACCCTCTAAAAAATAAACCCGGTGCAATTGTCGTTGCAACTACAAGACCTGAAACAATGTTTGGCGATGTTGCGATTGCAGTTAATCCCAATGATTATAAATATAAAGATTTAGTCGGTGAAGAAGTTATAATTCCGCTCACTAACAGAGCAATACCTATTATTGCAGATGAATATGTTGATTCTTCATTCGGAACAGGTGCGGTTAAAATTACGCCTGCACACGACCCTAACGATTATGAAGTCGGCAAACGTCATCATTTAAAACCGATTTGGGTTATGGATGAAGATGCGAAAATGCTTGATACAGATATTATCCCTGAATCAATCAGAGGTTTGTCAAGAGAAGAAGCAAGAAAAGAAACAGTCGGTTTATTGAAATTTAAAGGTGCTTTGCTTGATATAACACCGCATGAACACAATGTAGGTCATTGTCAACGTTGTGGAACAACTATTGAACCTTATTTATCGGAACAATGGTTTGTAAAAATGAAACCTTTGGCAGAAAAAGCTATTGCAGCAGTTGAAAAAGGCGAACTTAATTTTATCCCCGAAAGATGGACAAAAATTTATCTTGACTGGATGGAAAATGTAAGAGATTGGTGTATTTCCCGTCAACTGTGGTGGGGGCATCAAATTCCCGCATACTATCACAATGTAACAGGCGAAATGGTTGTTGCAAAACAAAACCCTGACCCGAGCCAATATACTCAAGACTCTGATGTTCTTGATACTTGGTTTTCATCAGGTTTATGGCCGTTCTCAACAATGGGTTGGCCAAATAAAGAAAGTAAAGATTTCAAAAAATTCTTCCCGACATCAGTTCTTGTAACAGGTTTTGATATTATATTTTTCTGGGTTGCAAGAATGGTTAATATGTCTTATGAATTTACAGGGAAATCACCGTTTAAAAATGTTTATATACACGGTTTAATCAGAGATGAACACGGTCAAAAGATGAGTAAATCAAAGAACAACACTATTGACCCTGTCGGAATTATTGATAAATACGGTTGTGATGCACTTCGTTATACATTAACAAGTATGTGTACTTATGGCGGACAAGATATTAAAGTCAGTGATGATAAATTTGAATACGGAAGAAACTTTGCTAATAAAATCTGGAATGCTTCAAGATTCGTTATGATGAACTTAGATGGCATGGAAGAAAAGGAAATCGATATGAAAAATCTTACCATTGCCGATAAATGGATTTTACAAAAGCTTTCTGATGTAACAAACGATATAAGAACGAATATGGAAAACTTCCGCATTGGTGAATATGCAAATCAAATTTACGATTTCTTCTGGGGAAGTTATTGCGATTGGTATGTTGAACTTGCCAAAATCCAACTTGCTGATCCAAAACAAAAACAAAACACTCAAAGAGTTTTGTGGTATGTTTTGGAACGTTCATTAAGACTTTTACACCCAATAATGCCACATATTACCGAAAAAATCTGGCAGTTAATTCCGTTTAAATTGTTTAAGGATGGTCAAAAATTCTTAATGAAATGTGATTTCCCGACAAAATCAGACTTCAATTATGCTAATTCCGTTTTACAAATGGAAAAAACAATTGAAGCAATTAAAGGTTTGAGAAATTTAAGACAATCTTTGAATGTTCCCGCAGGAACTCAAATCAATATTAAAATTTATGGCGATAAAGAACTGTTTGAAAAAACACAGGCATTTATTAAGAGAATAGTTCGTGTTGAAAATATGGAAATTTCATCAGAAACGATTTCGGAATTACCGCCTCAATCAGCTTCTTGTGTCGTAGGTGATACAAA
>JAKSUS010000104.1 GCA_024408745.1 Candidatus Gastranaerophilales bacterium
TTGAAAGGTAATAAGATTAAAACAAATATTCCTACTGAATTTTTTGAAACATTAAAAGATATGAATTTAACAACAGCAAAAGCGGTTCCATATTTAATAAAATTGGATAATTGGTTTGGAAGTGAAGATGAAGAAGATAATTACTTAAATAAGTTTGTTGAAAACTTCAACATCAATGATGAAATATCAAAAGCAATTATTACAACTTTTGTTGAAGAAGTTTATATCAATAATGATACACAAGTTTTAACAAGTGATAATAAAGGAAGAGAAGTAATTTCAACATTAACCTCAAAAGCAAAACAAGAAATTTATGAACACCATAAAGCAAAAGACGATTTCAGAATTTTACGCGGGTTTGAAAAAGCAATGAGTAAATTCGTTGTTTCTCGAAAAGATGATAACGGAGTAAAAGAATATAAGAAAATGGGAAGAAAAGTTGCCGAATTAAAAATGGCAGAATACGCAGAAAGAGTCTTTGCTTATGATGATGACTTTATATTTGATGAATACTCGGAAAAAGGTGATCACTAATTCTGATAATTTCATACGTTCAAATTCCAAATACTACCTAAATAATTGTTACGCTCGTTTGCTTTACACAGGGTTTTAATATACAATACTTATAAATATTTTATTTAAGGCAATTATCAAGATGAATAATGATTTTTTCTATTCTGATGAAAATAAAAATACAAGTACAAAAATGATGAAGGAAAGATTGAATTTTGTTTCTTCTCATATGTCAAAACAGTTAAAAGAATATGAGGACTCAACTAAAAATACAAACTTTATTTTCGGTGAATTAATTAAAGCAACAGAAGAAGTTGTAGCATTCTTGAAAGAAGATTTTGAACATAGAGGAATCAGTCCTAATTTGGTTAGCTTTTCAACTGATGCGGATAAATCAATAGCGATTTTAGGGATTTTATGGTACAGTATAAGTTTTACTATGCGTGAAAATACTAAGCCCCAAGCCCTATACAGGCAAAACCACCCGCCTTTATTTTGCGGTAGAATTTTAGCATTAAACGGTGATTTTCAAAAAGCATCCATTGACCTTACGGATATTGAATATCCCGACATTTTAGCATGTGAAATCGCTTCACTTTATATCCCTGCTGACAAACAAACTCCTGCGATTATGAAATTAGCACGTTCAAAAGATACGGAATATAATATTAATCAACAATATTGTGCAAAAGAATTTGTTTTAAAAATCATCGAAGTTGTTTGCGGTGGTGGTTTTTATCATGAAGAAAATTACAAGGAATAATGATAATGAGTAATGATTTAGCCGTAAATATAGAAAATGCAAACGTTCTTCTTGATGGAAAAGAAATTTTACACAACATATCATGGCAGGTAAAACGTGGCGAAAAATGTTTCATTTTAGGTGCAAACGGTGCAGGCAAAACGACTTTGGTAAAAACAATTTTAGGTTATATCTGGCCTTTATACGGTGCAAAAGTCGAAGTTTTAGGCAATTTATACGGGGAAGTTAATCTTACTCAATTAAGAAAATCTATTGCGTGGGTAAGTCCTTTTATTCAGCAACATTTAGATCCGACTTTAACAGGGTTGGATATGGTTTTATCATCGCAGGACGGTTATTTAGGATTTTACAGAAAAGCAACTGATGAAGAATTAGAAAAAGCCGAAAAGCTTTTAACAAATTTAAACGCACTACATCTTGCCAATAAAAGTATTTGTGGAATGTCATCAGGTCAGCAAATGAAAATTTTAATAGCAAGAGCATTATTAACAAAGTCTGAGCTTATGATTTGAGATGAACCTAATGTTTTCTTGGATATTGCCGAAAGAGAATTTGTATTGAAAACAATAAACAGAATTGCACAAGAACAACCTGAATTAACAATAATTTTTATTTCACAAAGGATTGAAGATATTTTGCCTGTATTTACAAGCGGTATGATTTTAAATTCAGGTGTTATAGATAAAGTCGGTTCAAGAGAAGAAGTTTTAACCGAAGAAAACTTAAAACATGCTTTTAACATTGATGTAAAACTTATACAATCGGATAACGGGCGACTTTGGGCTATTACGGATTAGTTTTGATATATATTGTTTATATATTGCAATTAAAATATTTAGTTGCTAATATTTATAATGATATTTAACTAAGACTAAGGGGCGCTCAATGGAAGTATCTTCAATTTCGGTAATAAACAATAATCAACCAAATTTTAACGGAAAATTTGTTGCTTCAAAAGAAGCAAAACAACTTATTAATGCAATTTGTCCGGCAGACGAATTTGTTAAAAGCGTATCTGAGATTTGCGAAAAAAACTCTTCAGATTTTATTATCAAATTAGAAAAAGCAACTCAAAAAGAACTTGATAAAATTGTAGAAGGTTTTAAAATTTGCACATCAAAAGAAGGGATAAACTTAAAAGATAATACCGGATTTTTATATGCAAAGAATTCGGAAGATTTAAAATATTTATTTTATGCAATAGGACAAATTTTTCAAAAATTGTAAAATAACAAAATATATGTGAGGTAGTTAAATATGAAAATCAACAGCATTGAAAGTCAAAATTTTGGAAGTTTAAAATATGGCAAAAAAGAGCACAAAATTATTGGTAATCAATAGTAGTATTGGTAAACTAATAAAAGATGAAATTATACTTAATCGTGCAAAAATAGTAAATAAAGCAGAGGCTTTATTTCACGAATCACAAACAAAGAATATAGATACACTAATAAACAGATTAACAGTTGAAAATAAAAAACTTTCAACCCGTAAAAATTTAGTTTTAAACAGATTTAAAGAAGCACTTGAAGAAGCATCAACTTCAAAAAGACAAAATGTTGCTATAAATTATAATAATGGCAAATTATCTGCTACAATTAATGATGAAACGATTTCTTACAACAGAAGCAACAGCATTTTCACTTTTATAAAAAAAGTAAGTGATAAAATTTTAATGCCTTTGCAGTTTTAGTAAAAATCCTGTTTTTTTCATGATATATTTATAGTATGAAAAAGATTTTTAATATTATATTTTTTATTTTAATGTTTTTTATGGTGGTTAGCGCATCTTTTGCACAAGAGCCGGCTACAAATTATGCTTTAATAAAACAACAGGGTATGGAAGCTTATAACAAAGGCGATTATGCAACTGCTTTAAAATATTTAACAAGTATTCCTCGCTCTCAGCATACTCTTGATATTGTTATTTGTACCGCAAATTGCTATGAAAGTTTAGGTGATATACGTTCTGCCGTTTTATTATTAGAATCTTTAAACAAGCAGAATTATAATAATTACAGTGCTTTTTATAATTTAGGTAATATATATTTAAAAGCAGAAATTTATAAAAATGCAATAGAATCATACAAATTAGCAACAAGAATGAACACAAGATTTGCACCTGCCTTTTATAATTTAGGCATTGCATATTACAAAACAAATGATGTAAATAAAGCCTTGTTTAATTTTGAAAAAGCAATGCGATTAAATCCCTCAAATAAGGATTATATTTATAATGCTGCTATTTGTTTAGAAACCTTAGGGGATAAAAAAACTGCAGAAGAATATTTTAAAAAAGCAGGACTCAAATCTCAGGAAAAATAAATTTATTCTTCCTGAAGTGCAGGACGGATTAACACAATAGAATCCAGATTAAGTTGAATAAAATCATGCGCTTCTGTTACTCTATTGGCACTATTTCTGTGTTTCAATTTGCAATTCTTTATTGCAACAAATCTTTTTGTACTGTTTAAAATATCAGATAAAATGCGGTTTCTTCTGCCTGTTTTCGGCATAAATACATAACCTTTTATTTCGTAATCTTCCGTAATTACCAAAACTCTTTCAGACCAGACTCCGGTAATAAAAGCATTCTTCTTTTCGGTTATGTTATCAATTTCGTCCATATATTGCTCCTTTTATAAGCTTAATTTCCGATATTTGAATAAGATTGGAATAATGGCAAATACAATGCCAATGCCAATACGAGTACGACTCCACCGATAAATACAAGCATTATCGGTTCTATAAATTTAGTTAACATATCAATAATCCTATCTAACTGATTATCAATATATTCACTTGCTTTTGACAACATTTCTCCTAATTTACCTGATTGTTCACCTGTTGACACCATAAACAGAATGATTGGCGGCATAACAGCGGAGTTTTTCAAAGATGCTGAGAGGTTTTGCCCTTGTTGTACTTTAATTCTTGAAATATTTATTGCTTCTTTTAACCCATAATTATTAATTGTATAGCTTGCGAGGAATAAACAGTCAACAATAGGTACACCTGCTTCATAAGCAACAAGCATTACGGATATAAAATTAGAAAACTCAGCAAGTTTGACAAATTCTTTTACTAAAGGAACACTTAAAATAAATTTGTCAAATTCTCTTTTAAACGGTTCCCATTGGAATAATAATACCGGCCCATAATAAAAACTGCCTAAAATAACAGGTATGATTAACCAATATACATCAATACATGTTTGCGTAATCCATGGTAATGAAGCCCCCATACTGCCATACATTTCCGAAAATTTAGGAAATACGAAAGTTAACATTACAATTACGATAACAGCTGCAAAGAATAAGATAATACAAGGATAAGCCATTACGCCTACAACTTTGCTTTTTAAATCATCCTGTTTCTTTAACAAGCCTGCAATACGCTCTAAAGTAACATCAAGTTCACCGGATTCTTCACCTGCTTTAACCAAACCGGTATATAACTTATCAAATATTTGCGGATATTTTTCTATAACTGAAGAAAAAGTACTACCTGCAATA
>JAKSUS010000105.1 GCA_024408745.1 Candidatus Gastranaerophilales bacterium
AAAATTTTTATAGGACATGTTTTAAACCTTATAGATAAAGGTATTGAGGTTATTTATTGTCCGAGTATTCAATCTATTGAACCTAAAATTTATAATTGCTCAAAAATCAGAGGACTTCCCGATTTAGTAAGAAATGTTGTTAAAAGAAATTATTTACTGATTGAACCAACCTTTGATATGTCAGAAGTTGGGCAAACATTTGAAGATTGCTTATATCAATCAATAAAACCTTTAGGGATAAAAGATAAGAAGAAATTTAAAAAAGCAGTCGCTAAAGGTTGGGAAATACAAGCCTTATATGAAAAAATGCTACATTACGGTTTGGAATCCCAGCGTGCAATAGAATGTGCTATACAGGGAAGAGAAGAATTTATTGAAAAAAATCCGTTAGATGAAAGTAAAATTAATATTGCATTAATTTCTCACGGATATAATATTTTTGACGAACAGGCAAGTATGAAGGTTATTCAAAAATTAAGGAAAATGGGTGCAAATGTTTATTTTGCCGGTGAATTAAGCAAAGAAGAAGCTAAGCAAGGTTTTGAAAATCTTGATACCGGTTTATATTGGGCAAATGAATACGAAATGACCGGTGCTGCAGGATTTTATATGAACGATCCTAAAATTGACGGTTTAATTTCAATAACTTCATTTGGTTGTGGTCCTGATTCAATTATGATTGAGAGAATGACAAGATATGCAAAAACTTTCAAAAAGCCTCTTTTAAATCTCACAATTGATGAACACACCGGTGAAGCAGGTTTTATTACAAGATTAGAAGCGTTTACTGATATGATTTTCAGAACAAAACGCGTTAAAAAAATGAAAATGTTAGCAAAATAATCAATGATATGGTTAAAATACATTTGCTAACAAGATTTCTTATAATATTAATTATAAGAAGTTAGTTTATTTTAATTTTTTGCAAAACTTCGTTTTGGATTTGGTACTTTTCTTTTTTTTACTCTCTTGGATTTTCTTTCGGCTTAGGCAGTCATTCGCTTCACTTCGTTGTCGCTCATTATGCCTTCGCCTATTCGAGTTACACTCTACCGAAAATCCGCTTTGCGCCAAAAGAAATCGGTCAAAATCTAAAATATTGCTCTTAGACAAAAACTTCTTATAATTAATATTATGAGAATAATTTAGTCCAATATGTTGTGAAATAGAAGAAATTAGAACAAACATTTGACGACAAAATGTTTTCGAATTATAATCGTTTTACATTCTCTCAAACTACGGTTAGTAGTTTAAAAAAAGGAGCATCAAAATGCCAAATATTAAGTCAGCAAAGAAAAGAGTTTTAGTAGCAGAACGTAATCATGACAAAAACGTTGCGGTTAAATCAAGTATCAAAACTGCCGTTAAAAAAGTTATTGAAGCAGCAAAAAATGACAAAGACAAAGT
The DNA here is from genome assembly GCA_024408745.1 of Candidatus Gastranaerophilales bacterium. Lineage (GTDB taxonomy): Bacteria > Cyanobacteriota > Vampirovibrionia > Gastranaerophilales > JAILCC01 > JAILCC01. The sequence continues at coordinate 1,408 of JAKSUS010000105.1, forward strand.
TCAAGAACTTTTAAATAATGCTTACAAACTTTTAGATTCATCAGTTTCTAAAGGCGTTTTGCACAAAAACACAGCTTCAAGAAAAAAATCTCGTTTAACAAGATTTGTAAACAAGACTTTAGCTGAATAAAAATTTAACAACAAAAAAACCGCAATTCCTCATTAGCTTTGCGGTTTTTTGTGTCTAAAATTATGTTATTATGTTGAATTATGCTTTATCTTGTTGTTTTGCTCTTTCTTCTTTTGCTACTTTTAACATTCCTTCTAAGAGTGCTCGTTCTGCTCTGTTACATTTATATTCTGCTACTGCTTTTTCTACAGCGTCCCAATTAGTTATACCAAGTTTATTAGTATGAGCATGCATTATATCATGTATTACTTTTGTAGCGGCTTCATCAGATGATATTTCACCTTCTTTAACAGGAGGGTTTTCAGTTTTAGGTGGCTCTTTTGCAGGATCAGCACCCTCTGTTTTTGGTGGTTTATTCTCAGGTGTTACCGGTGGTTTTTTCTCTGGTGCTTCAGCAGCTTTTGGAGGTTTTACCGGTGCTTGTTTTTTTAGACCATCTATTGCTTTATTTAGTGTTCCTTTTGCCGTTAAATTATTTGAACCGTTAACGGCTTTTTTAAATGCACCATCACCTTTTATTGCATCATAAGTTTCAACTAAAAGTCTTAAATTATCTGCTCCATCAGTAGCATTGAATTTAGTAGTAGTTGAGCCTTGTACTGCTTCGAAGAATTTATCTGATTCTAAATATTTTTCAAAATCGGCCTTGGATTTGCCATTATCTTTTATTTGTTTTTGTAAGAATTTAGCAACTGCATTTATTGTTTCTTCAGAATATGAAGAGTTTTTAGTTTTTATAGCTTTTTTAATATCATCTACAGAAACGGCATTTCCGTCTTTATCAAAAAGAGCATTAGCTAATTCTGATACAACTTGTGCATTGCCTGCTTTTTTAGCTTCTTCTCGATCTTTGATTTCTTTTCTTTGTCTAAAGACATTGAAACTCAAGTGACCATCATCTTTTTTAGCTGCTTCATTTATATATGTGCTATTATTATCAATTTCTTGTGATATTTTCTGTTGAAGTTCATTAATTTCTTTTTCTAATTTATCAACATAATCTTTTTCTGTTTTAGAACATAAGGTTTCTGCTGTAGCAGGTTTGCCTGTTTTTGAATAAATTTCTTGTGCTTTCTTTTGAAGTTCTGCAATTTTATCCGAATAAGATTTCTTTTTGCTTTCAAGTTGTGATTTTAAACTGTTAATTCTTGCATTTTGGTTATTAATATCAGTTAAGTCCATGTTGTCGAAGTTACCGTAGAAATTGAATTCTTCACCGTATAAACCTGATAATGGTGAACCGTTGCCGTATTTTTTATCAAGTTCTCTGTAGTTTTCTTTTAATTCGCCTAATGATTTAGCAAGTGTTTCTTTTTCTTTTTGTTCTTCTTCGTTTAAGCCTTCTTTTTCATCAAGTTCTTTAAATCTTGCTTCTTTGGCTTTAATTTCAGCTTCTTTAGCTTTCATATCTTTAAGAATATCAGGAGTTAAATTTGAAAAAGTTTCTGCTGAGTTGTTAAGATTTATTTGTTGCTGAGTTCCTGCTTTTTGTCCTGCTCCTGTTGATGATGTGCCGTTAGCAACACTCATTTTTATTTGATTGACAAGATTAGCGGTATCAGACATGCAACCCATTGCAAATGCTAAATCACTGTTTCCGCCATAGTTAAAATTATTTCCGCCACCGCCCCAAACACTGCCGCCGGTATTAACTAAATCTAATGTTTTTACAGGACCGCTTTGTAACCATATATTTGTATTTGCATTGCCAACCATAGCATCTCTGTTTAATGCAGCATTCCACATGTTTTGTGAGGTTTTTATTGCTGATAATGCAAATTCATAATTCTTATCTACTTTCGCGTCGCCCATGCTCAATTTCTCCATGTTATAAGTATCATTATATAAATAAAAACATTTTTAATGAGAAAATTGCGTGAGAGCCTGATTTTATTTCAGTTGTTTAATCAAATTGTCTTTTACTTCCGATAAAGGACCGTTATTAGGTGCAATAAGATTTTGCGAATATTTTTGCGCATAAGTTACGGGGAACTTTGGAAGCCATGAAAATTTCATAAAAATAGTTACAGTATCAGTTCCATGCGATAACATTAATTCATCAATTGTATCTTCATAAGCAGGTGAAATTGAACTTATTATTTTAATTAAATAATCAGTTAAGGTAACGGCTGAATATCCTGAAATTATACCTGTATTTGTAATAAGTTCTGTAATTTTATAATCCACATCATTTATTCTGACTTTTGTTGCATTCTCAGGCAAAGCAATTTCATTATCGGTAATTTTTTCAATTTCAAACCATTGTCCCTGATATTTTATTCGCATTGTTTTAAATGTCGGCATATAAATATCGTCAAATTTGTTATCCAATAAAACATTACCGTTCATATCAACAACACCGTACTTATAGTTTTTGCAGGTCAAAAACATTTTACCGAAAAGGGTATCAATTTTTGTATATTCAGGTTTAATAATTACATTACCTTGTGCATCATAAAGACCGTAATCAGAGGTATTACCTAATTTTGCATATTTGCCGAAAAGACGTTCCGCATGCCTGTACTTAGGTTTGATAATAAATTCACCTTTATCGTTAATTATCCCGAATTTATTTTTATATTGAACAATCCAAGATGTATCAGATAGTTTTATCAATTTAGGATAAATTGCTTCTGTGATAATGGTTTCATCTTCGCACTTTAAACCGAAGAGAGTGTTATTTTCATTCCCGTAAACTTTTATATTGGAACAAGACTGCTCATCATTAGCAAGAACGGCAGTTTGTAAAATTAATATTGAAAATAAAATGATAAAAAACTTTCTCATAATAATAAGATAGCACAAAATTAATATATGTTAATAATTGTAAATATATAAATTTATACTATCAAATAATATTTTTTTCGCTTTTTATACCGAAAAAGGAATATAGGAGGTATGCAAATGCAAATTTTACCAATCGGAAGAACAAATAATAATTTTTCAGGTCGCTACTTAAATATAAAGCAAATACAACATGATACAACTTATACCCCTGAATATGATGATCATGATTATGCTATATATTCATTAATAAACGACAATGGTAAATATGAAGTTACAGATGATAAGGGTGTTCAATTAGCAAAAGAACGTAGTCATGCAGAAGCAATAAAGAAATGCGGAGGTTATTATTTTTATAATTCTTCAATAGAATTTAACCGTTGGGGTGATAAAGGTAAAGTATATTTTGCAGATCCAAATGAAGGTATAACTGAGGATATTTTGAGAAAT
>JAKSUS010000106.1 GCA_024408745.1 Candidatus Gastranaerophilales bacterium
CATTAAAGTTCTTAGAAAAGGTGATGTTAAAAGAGCAAAATTATATTACCTTCGTGAAAGAACCGGTAAAGCTACTCGTATTAAAGAAAAAATCACAAGCAACAAATAATCTATGACAATTAACTGGTATCCCGGGCATATTGCTAAGGCAGAAAGAGAACTAAAAGAAAAGTTATCTCTTGTTGATGTAGTCGTTGAAATAATTGACGCAAGAATGCCCGTTAGCAGTAAATATGTAGGTATAGAAAAGTTAATCGGTTCAAAACCACATGTCATAGTCATGAATAAATCGGATCTCGCAGATTTGACCGAAAGTAAAAAATGGAAAACATTTTTCGGAAAAAATGCGAGAATTCTTTTATCAAGCGCTAATTCAAATAAAGATATTTCAAGCATAATTAGTGCCGTTATTGATGCAGGGAAAGAAACTATTGCTAAATTAACCGCAAAAGGTTTGTTACCACGTCCTGTCAGAGTTATGATTGTCGGACTTCCTAATGTCGGCAAATCAAGTATTATTAACAAACTCATCGGTAAAAAGAAAGCCAAAACAGGTGCAAAAGCCGGTATAACAAGACAACAACAATGGGTAAGAATTAACCCGCGTGTTGAACTTTTAGATACGCCCGGAATTATCCCGATGAAACTTGAAAATCAAGATGCTGCTTATAAATTAGCAATGGCAAATTCCGTCGGGGAAGCAACTTATGATGTTGTTGAAGTTGCTAAAGTTTTGATTTCACTTTTAAGTGATAAATATCCGCAAATTACAATGAATTATTATAATATTGAAAGACAAGAAGATTTAACTTTGGAAAACATTGCCAAAGCAAGAAATTTACTTGTTTTAGGCGGCGAAGTTGATATAAACAGATGTGCAGCACTTGTTTTATCGGATTTCAGACATGGAAAAATAGGCAAAATTACTTTAGATACTTTGTATGAAAATGACTAAATTATTTAATTTTGATAAAAAATTAAAACAACAAGGCTATTTAATCGGTACTGATGAAGCAGGTCGAGGACCTTTAGCAGGTCCTGTTGTTGCAGCAGCAGTTTGTTATCCGGAAATTACAAAGGAACTTCAAAAAAAACTTGAACTTGTTAATGATTCAAAAAAATTAACCTCTAAGCAAAGAGAATATTTATTTGAACTTATAAAAGATAATTCTGTTTATTCAATTACGGTTATTGATGTTAAAGAAATTGAGAAAATTAATATTTTAAAATCCGCATTAAAGGCAATGAAAATTTCCTGCGAAAATGTTCAACAACAATTAAATGAGGAAGTTGAAGTTGTTATTGACGGTAATAAATTAATACCTGATTTAAAATTCAAACAATCTTATATTATAAAAGGGGACGGAAAATCAGCTTCAATAGCCTCTGCAAGTATTTTAGCCAAAGTTTATCGTGATAATTTAATGAATGAATACGCTAAACAATTTCCTCAATATGATTGGGGAAACAATAAAGGTTATGGGACTAAAAAACATATTGAAGCCATTTTAAAATATGGTGAAACTCCGCTTCACAGACAAAGTTTTTTGAAAAAAATATATGAAAGAGAAAACACCAAACAACTTGTATTGGATTTGTAAATTATTTGGATATTTCCATACCTTTTATTAAGGTTTTTAATTCTCTTAAGGCTTTTTTATTATCAAGAGCCCTGATAGCTGTCATAACAAATTCAAATTGATTTTCATCATTACAAATTTTATCCATTCTTTGTTCAAATGCTTTTGCTCTGTTTTCTGGAGTACTTTCTTGAAAATATTCAATCACTCCATTTTTATGATAAATTTTTGTGCAGGTATCGTTGTCAGTTCCGTAATATTCAACTTTTAAATCACTTGTTAATTTTAATGAATGTTCTTCTGTTTTGACTGCAACAGGTGCAGGAGGATTTTTAAAAGTTGCAACATAAAAATTATTTGTTGCATCTTTTAGTAATTTTCGGGCAGGTGTTTCTATAAACATTGTTCCCAAGCCGTTAAGAAGCCAATTCAAATTAACATTATAAGCCATGCCGATTTTTGCAAGCATATCAAACCCCGGTTTTATAACTTCGTTTTCATATTTGCTAATAAAAGTCAATTTGACATTGCATGATTTTGCTAAATCATTTTGAGTTAAGTTTAATTCTTTACGCAACTTTTTTAAACGTTGTGCAAAACGCATATTTTTACTCCCCTGCAGTATTACACAAGTGAAATTATAACATAATATAAAAATTTTATGCAATTATTTTAAGAGAATTAATTATCCAATTCCACAGTTATTTCTTTTTCATTTTTATAAGTTACATAACCTAAATTTGCTTTTGGCGGTTTTCTTAAATATTTTCGCTTTGTATAAATGATATTAATTTTTGCATCATTTCTTCTCTCGGAATATTTTGCGGCAAGTTTTGAGGCTTGAAGTAAAATCTCATCAGGTAAAAAATCGTTTTTACTCTTGCATTTTACTAATACATGTGAACCAAAATCCCCTTGCACATGGAACCAATAATCTTCCGGTGATGATAATTTTGATACAATGTAATCGTTTTGTTTATTATTTTTTCCTATAAAAATCTGAAAGTTATCAAGTTCTATCTTTTCAACAATCGTTTTTTTAGTTTTTTCATTCTGCTCTTTATTTTGATTTAAAGGATTTAAAGAAGATGTTTCTTCTTCAATTTCATTTAGTGTTTCCAAATCAACTGCAAGATTAATTGTTGAATTTATGCTTTTTAAATAATTTTCTTTTTCCTGATATTTTAAAAATAATTCTTCATTAGTTTCTTTGGTTTTCTTTGCTTTTGCGTACAATTTATAGTAGTTTTGAGCATTATCATTAAGAGAAATCGTTTTATCAATTTCTATTTCAATATCATCAGAAGTATAAACATTTTTCAAAGTTATTTTATCTTCATGAATATTTCTTAAATAAATATTAGCAATTAAAGTATATGCAATTTCTTTATAAAGATTTATTTTTTCTAATTGCTCTTCACCCAAAGAAAGTTTTTTTATTAATCTTTTTACTTTTTTTAACTCCCTGTCAACAACAGAATTGAGGCTTTTGCGTTTTCTTTCAATGATTTCAAAGTAACTGTTTTGCCCGAAATATAAATCAACCATCATATTTACGGTTGAAAGATGATTAGAATAAATTCCTGTTAAAGAAAATTCTTCAAAATCAGCGCTAATAGATGGAACAGGATTTTTTAAAGACAAAATTTCTTTTAAATCATTAAAAATATTTTTTAAAATATTATGGTCTAAGACAAATCCGAAATCTTTTTTAGTCGGGATATTATATTTTCCACAAATTTCTTTTGCAAGGGGAACGCTTATATCGTAAAAAGTTTCGTTTAACCAGTTTGGAATAGTTGTATTAATTACTTTTGATAAAGATAAAAATTCTTCTTCTGTTATTTCCAAAATATCTTTTTTATAATATTTTGGCGGATAAACATAAGGTAAAGAACCTGCAAGTTCTCTCGTTTTACTCTTTTCTTCACCAACATTATGTGCACAACCGACAATGATTTTAGTATCTGCATTGTATAAAATCATGTTGCTGTGTTTACCCATTAATTCAATAGCCAAAACTAAATTTATTCTTTCCCCGAGTTCTCCGTATGCGGTAAAATAAAATTCCACAATTCTTTCATGTTCAGGAGTAACGACTTTTTCAATTTTTGAGTTTTCAAGATATTTTCTCAATAACATACAAAACATTGGCGGGGATTGAGGAATATCCATAATCCTGAAATTTTTAAATTCATCTTCCAATAAACAAAGATGTGCAAAAGAAGGTTTTATTGAAATAAACAAAGTATGATTTTTAGAGTTATTTCGCAAAGTCAAAACAAGTTCTCTACGAGATGGTTGCCTGATTTTTTGCACCCTTGAATTTTCAATAATCGGTTTTATTTCATTCATTAAGGCTTTTAAAGTTAAAGAATCAAAGTTAATCATTATCTATAAAACCTTTTCTAATGCTTTAAATGCAATTTTATGAGATAAAACATCATGAACTCTTAAAATATTTACGCCCTTGTTTATTAAATATGAGCCGAGAGAAACATTTGCAAATTCTGTTTCTTTAGCGATTAAACCGGTGGCTTTTTGTATAAATGATTTTCTTGAAATACCATATAAAACAGGAAACCCGAGAGAACAAATTTCGTCAGCATATTTAATTAATTCAAAATTTTGTTCATAAGTTTTATTAAAACAAATTCCTGCATCAAGAATGATTTTATCTTTGTTTATTCCTGCAATTACTGCTTTTTCAACTCTTTTAATTAAGCCTTTTATTGTATTATCAAGAGTATTATTTTTAATTTCATCATCAAAAGTTAAAATTACAAAACTGTTTGAATTGGCAACAGCTTCTGCCATTTTTTCATCATAACAAAGTCCTGATACGTCATTAATAATATCAGCACCTAATTCTATTGAGATTTTAGCGGTTTGCGAATTTCTTGTATCAATGCTGATAGGGATATTATTTTTTCTTAACTCAGGTAAAATTTCTTTTATTCTTCTTATTTCTTCTCCAATATCAGTAGGTTGATTATTTGGAGCGGTTGATTCAGCACCTAAATCAATAATATCAGCACCGTCATTGATTAATTTATTAAAATGATTAATCCCATTTTCTTTATTGTTAAATTCACCGCCATCG
>JAKSUS010000107.1 GCA_024408745.1 Candidatus Gastranaerophilales bacterium
CAGGTGATTATGTCGGCGGAGCAGTAGGACAAAATAAAAAAACCATAGAAAAATGCTACTCCACGGGAACCGTAACCGGCTCAGGAACTAATGTGGGCGGTTTTGTCGGGGCAAATACCGGCAGCGTAGAAAATTCTTTCACAACTATTGATCTGATATTTTCAGGTAATGGCGGTACATTAACCAATTGTTATGATGCCTCAACTGCACAAACAACTATAGAAAGAACTACAACCTTTGATGCAACGCATGAAATAACAACGGATGCAGAGGCGGAAGCACTTGGTTATACTGCTATTCATAGCGCGGAAGAATTTGCTGAAATTAAAGATAATTTATCAGGAAAATACGTCCTGATGGGCGATATTGATTTTTCACAAGTTACAGGTTGGGGGGATGTAACAACACAAAGCGGTTTTGAACTAAATGGTAACGGCTATGCGATAGAGAATTTTGTAATTAATTCATCAACAAATTCAACTATGCATGGATTATTCAGAGATATTGTTGAAGGTTCAACCGTTAAAAACCTCAACATGGAAAATGTGAGTATTGAGAGTACTCAAAATCATATAGGTGCATTATGCGGAGGTAGTTGGAACAATACCAATGGTACAATAGATAACTGCACAATGTCAGGAAGTGTTACGGGAAAAGATTACACAGGCGGGCTCGTTGGAGAGTTTGGCTCTGGTACTATCACAAACTCATCAGCTTCAGGAAGTGTTACGGGAGAAGGTTACACAGGCGGGCTCGTAGGAAATGCAGGTATTAGCTCTTCTATCACAAACTCATCAGCTTCAGGGAACGTTATTGGGGGTCCTAGGGATACAGGCGGGCTCGTTGGGAGAGCGGCTGGTACTATCACAAACTCTTATGCCACAGGAAGTGTAGAGGGCGGATCTGCAGTTGGTGGCTTAGTAGGTTATCAATACGGGAATATTTCTAACTCTTATGCTCTTGGTGCTGTGAGCGGAAGCTCAAAAGTTGGCGGAGCAGTAGGAGAAAATAGTGGTACTATAGAAAAATGTTACTCCACAGGAACCGTAACAGGAACAGGAACTCATGTAGGTGGTTTTGTTGGAAATCATGATTCAGGTAATATACAAAACTGCTACTCAACACAAGATATTGAATTTGTCGGTTCATATAACATAGTAGGTATAACAAACTCACACGCTGCTGGCGACCAAACAGGGTGGCAGATATTTAAAATAAACGTAACAGGTCATGATGCAACATGGTTTGAAAACGGAGAAAATTTATCATTCTTAGGTGATGCTTTTGATACAAGCGTAATCTCACCTGTTTTAAAGCCTGAGGTAATAACTGTACCTTTAGTACAACCCGGAGTAACATCTCAGGATTCAAGTTGGTTTGAAAACGGGGATAACTTATCATTCTTGGGTGATGCTTTTGATACAAGCAGCGGTACACCTGATTTATATGATAATTCACGCGTAACTTCTCAGGGCGGAGATACTCCAGGTACAGGTGAAGATCCCGTTGTTCCCGGTGGCGATACCCCAACTACAGGCGGAGATACTCCAGGTACAGGTGAAGACCCCGTTGTTCCCGGTGGAGATACCCCAACTACAGGCGGAGATACTCCAAGTACAGGTGAAGATCCCGTTGTTCCGGGTGGAGATACCCCAACTACAGGCGGAGATACTCCAACAACAGGTGAAGATCCCGTTGTTCCGGGTGGCGATGAAGAAGAACAACAACAAGGCGGACCTGTAATATATCCTGAAATGAATTCAAGCATGTATGACCGCACTTCTTCAGATATAACTATTCAAGTCGGACCAAATCAAGGCGATACAACCGATATAAATTTATCATTCAAATTAGGTAATTACAGATTTGATGTTACTTCACGAGAATCGGCACAAGAAAGTATTAAAGCAGCAGATCAACTCATAAGACAACTTTCTATGCAACAATCACATTGCGGTACAACGCAAAACAGATTAGATGGTATAACAAACTCACTATTAACTAAAATAAGCAACATGGAATCATCATATTCAAGCATGATGGATACAGACGTTGCCGCCGAAACCGCACGCTACACAAAAGCTCAAATCTTATACGATGCAAGCGCCGCACTCCTTGCACAAATGAACACAAGCAGAGCAAATGCATTATATTTATTAATGGGGATAAAAAGTTAAATAATTTAGTAACCATTTGCTTAAAATTCTATAAATCTTTATAATTAACATGTAGATTATAAAGAGAGAATTTTATGCTTAAATATTTTAAAGTTTCAATGATAGTAACCATTATAGGTTTAATTGTCTCATACGTTTGGGGCGAATACAGAGTCGCAGGCTCAGGCTTTTTAGCCCTGTTTATCGTTTCGGTACTTGCAATCTTGGAAGTCAGTTTATCCTTTGATAACGCAGTCGTTAATGCGATGAAATTAGAAAAGATGTCAGAAGTTTGGCGAAGAAGATTTTTAACCTGGGGTATAATTATTGCGGTTTTCGGAATGAGATTATTATTTCCCGTTTCAATAGTTTCAATCTTTGCCAAAATTCCTGTTTTAGAATCTGCAAAAATTACACTTACTGACGTTTATAAATACACATTTTATCTTCAACAAACTCACGCAGCAGTGTTGTTTTTCTGTGCAGCATTCTTAATGATGTTATTTTTACATTACTTTTTAAACGAGAAAAAAGAAATTCATTGGATAAAAGTTATTGAAGAAAAATTATCGTTATTCGGAAGTATTCAGGGCATCGAAACCGCAATCACCTTGGGAATGATTTATATTTTTCAAAACTTTTTACCTACCACCGATGCACAAGCACATTTAACGGTTGTTTTATCAGGGATAAGCGGTGTCATACTTTATATTTTAATACACGGATTAAGCGAATGGATGGAAGAACATTCACCAAAAACAGATACAAACGCAATTCAGCAATCATTTAAAGCAGGTTTTGTATCGTTTATGTATTTGGAGTTAATTGATGCATCATTCTCTTTAGACGGCGTTTTAGGCGCTTTTGCCTTGAGTAAAGACGTTGTTTTAATAACATTAGGCTTAGCAATCGGTGCAATGTTCGTCCGTTCATTTACAATTATGCTCGTTGATAAAAAAACCCTGCAACAATACATATTTCTTGAACACGGCGCACATTGGGCAATTGGTGTTTTAGCCGTTATTATGTTGTATTCAACAATTCATGAAGTGCCCGAAGTCGTAACAGGTTTAGCAGGCTTAATCTTAATCGTTTGGGCATTTTGTTCTTCAATCTGTTATAATAAAAAACAAAAAAGTTAAGGAAAAACAATTTGAAAAGAAACAGAATTATATTTTTTGTTATAACAGTTTTAACATTATTGATTGACCAAATCAGCAAATATGTTATTGAACTTCAACCGATAAACGAAAAAGTCACAATAATACCGCATCTTATTTCGTTTGAAAAGGTTTACAATTCGGGTGCTGCTTTTAGCATTATGCAAAATAACACTTTTATTTTGATTTTTATTTCATTGGTTGTTTTAGGTTTTGTGTTTTGGCATATTTTCAAAAACGAAGTTAAACTAATTGAAATAATTGCATTAGGGCTGATTTCAGGCGGAGCAATCGGGAATTTAATTGACAGGGTTTTTCACGGTTTTGTTATTGATTTTATTCAGACGGAATTTATAACCTTCCCGATTTTTAACTTTGCCGATACTTTTATCAATATTGGTGTTATCATTTTAATAGTTAGTATTTTATTTTTGAAAAATGACAAATAACTTAATCTCTTGCGAAATCGAAGAGCAAGACACAGGCAAAAGAATAGATTTATATTTATCGGAGTTTTTAAAAGACTTTTCACGAAGTCGCGTGCAAAAACTTATAAGAGATGAAAACAGCATAAAAGTAAATTCATTGCCGGTTAAAAACTCATATAATCTTAAGTTTGGTGATGTTATAGAAATAACTTTGCCTGATTTGATTGAGTTAGAATTGAAACCGCAGGACTTAAACCTCAATATTATCTATGAAAATGATGATTTTTTGATTGTTAATAAGCCTTTTGGAATGCTTACGCACCCTACGTCAGTCGAAAGAGAAAACACTCTTGTAAACGGTTTATTATATCACTGTAAAGACAATTTATCAGGAATTAACGGGGTTTTGCGCCCAGGGATAGTTCACAGATTAGACAGAGATACATCAGGATTGCTTGTTGTTGCCAAAAATGATTTTGCACATAATAACTTAGCCAAACAAATTAAAGAAAAAACTGCAATGAGAAATTACTTAACGGTTGTATGCGGAAACATCAAAGATAACGAAGGAATTATTGATTTACCGATTGACCGAAGCAAAACGGAAAAATGCAAAATGGCGGTATCAGAAAACGGTAAACCGTCTGTTACACATTATAAAGTTCTTGAACGTTTTGGCGATTATACTTATTTGGAAGTGAGTTTAAAAACAGGCAGAACACACCAAATCAGAGTGCATTTTTCTTATCTCAAACACCCTGTTTACGGCGACAGATTGTACGGTGGCGGAAATGTTAAAGTCAATACAACAGCACAAGTTTTGCAGGCTTATAAATTATCTTTGGATAATCCAAAAACCAATGAAAGAATGACTTTTGAAATACCTTTAGACGAAGA
>JAKSUS010000108.1 GCA_024408745.1 Candidatus Gastranaerophilales bacterium
CCGGTTGGGATATGCCTATTCAATATAAAAGCATAATTGATGAACATAAATGCGTAAGAACGCAAGTCGGTTTATTTGATGTATCACATATGGGCGAAGTCTTTTTAGAAGGTGAAGATGCAGTTGAACTTTTACAAAAACTTGTTCCTCAAAATGTTTACGAATTATCCGATAAGCAAATTATGTATGCCCAATTAACAAATAAAAATGGTGGAATAATTGACGATTTATTGATTTATAAGTATGAAGATAATAAATATTTCGTTGTAATTAATGCATCAAGGGTTAATGTTGATATTCCTTGGATAAAAGAAAATGCAAAAGAAGAGCGTTTTAACGTAAAAATTACCGATATAACAAACGATTATTCTTTACTTGCTTTGCAGGGTCCGAATGCTTCTGCTTTAATGGATAAAATCGGTATAAAAGAAGATGTTCAGCCTAAATATTATTCGTTTGACGAGTTTGAATTATTAAATACAAAAGTTATGATTGCAAGAACAGGTTATACAGGTGAAGACGGTTTTGAAATTTTAATCAAAAATGAACTTGCTTGTGAGTTATGGGATTTATTAATTAACGAAGGTCAGGAATTTGGTATTTTGCCTATCGGTTTAGGTGCAAGAGATACTTTGAGATTAGAAGCAGCGATGCTTTTATACGGGCAAGATATGAATGAAGAAATGACACCAATTCAAGCAACTTTAGGTTGGTCGGTTTCTAAAAACAAAACACATGATTATAACGGAAAATCAGTTATAAATGAGCAATTACTGAATAAGCCTGATAAAAAAATTGTCGGTTTTGTAATGATGGATAGAGGCATTGCTCGTCATGGTTACGAAATTTATAAAAATGACCAAAAAATAGGCATAGTAACAAGTGGCGGTATTTCGCCGACATTAAATGAAAATATAGGACTTGCATATATTGACAGTTCTTATAAAATAGAGGATGAGATATATGTAAAAATCAGAGATAAGTTTTACATGGCAAAAATTGTAAAACGACCATTCGTAGAAAAAGTTAATAAAATTGTGAGATAGATAGGAGATTATTATGGATTTTGAATTACCGGAAAACATGTTATGCAGCAAAACCCACGAATGTATATATGAAGTTGATGGTGAATGGGTTTTAGGGATTACCGATTTTGCAGTTGAACAGTTAGGCGATATCGTTTTTGTTGAACTTCCTGAAGTTGATGCTGAATTTGAACAAGGTGAAGTTTTTGGAACTGTTGAATCTGTAAAAGCAGCTTCTGAAATTTATGCACCTGTTAGTTTTAAGGTAAAAGAAGTTAACGAAGAAGTTATAACAAAACCGGAATTGTTAAATTCTAATCCTTACCAAGAAGGTTGGTTATTAAAAATTGAATTAAAAGACAAATCAGAAACTGATACATTAATGGAATACGACGATTATAAGAGTGAAGCTAACTAATGCAAAATAAATTATTGGTACATAATGACGAAGTCAGAAAAGAAATGCTTGATGCAATCGGTTTAGCAAGCACGGATGAACTGTTTAAAAACATTGATGCAGGGATAAGGTTAAGAGAAGACTTAGACCTCCCGAAAGGTTTAAGCGAAATTGAAGCAAGAGAAAAACTTCTTTCTCTATCAAAGATGAATGCTACAACTTCTGATTATGCTTATTTTATCGGTGGAGGAAGTTATAATAAATATTCACCTGCCTGCATTTCTTATTTAACACAGCGTTCTGAATTTCTGACAGCATACACTCCTTATCAACCCGAAATTTCACAAGGAAGTTTGCAGTCAATTTATGAATACCAAACAATGATTTGTAATATTACGGGCATGGATTTATCAAATGCAGGTGTTTATGACGGAGCAAGTGCTTGTGCCGAAAGTCTTTTGATGTCTTGCAGAATTAAGAAAAAATCAAAAGTTCTTGTGGCTTCAACAATTAATCCTGAATATTTAAAAGTTATTTTAACTTATGCACATGCAGGAAATATTGAAGTCGATATAATTCCTGCAAATAAAACTGTTTTAAATATTAAATCATTGGAAGAAATTGAAGAAAAAGATTATGCATCTGTTTTGGTTCAATATCCTAACTATTTTGGTGATATTGAAGATATGGAAAAAATCTCAACAATTACTAAGAATCTTGATGCATTGTTTGTGGTTTCAGCAGACCCATCTGCACTTGCGGTTTTGAAACAACCTTCAAAATATGATGCGGATATAGTTTGTGGGGATATACAAACTTTAGGCTTGCCAATGGTTGCTAATGCAGGATATATGGCTACAAAAACCGCTTATATGCGTCAAATCCCCGGAAGAATTGTCGGTGCGACTGTTGACAGGGACGGCAAAACTGCTTACACTTTAACTCAACAGGCAAGAGAACAACATATAAGACGTGATAAAGCAACAAGTAATATTTGTTCAAATCAGGCATTATTAACGTTATCAGCAACGATTTATTTATCTTATATGGGTTTTGACGGCTTACTTGAGTTAGAAGAAAATGCAATTCAAAAAGCACAACTGTTAGCTAAGAAATTTGCAGAAATTCAAGGTTTTGAAGTTTTAAATAAAAATTATTTGAATGAATTTGTTGTTAAATTCCCCGATAATATTAAGGTTGATGACTTTTTAAAACAAGCCGAACTCAAAAATATTTTTGCAGGAATAAATCTTGAAACAAATTTCAACAATATGAGGAATTGCTTATTGGTTTCATTAACAGAATTAAATACTCTTGATGAAATTTATAAGTATATAAGTTTATTAAAAGAAAATATTTAAATTATGATAACGGAATTATTATTAATTGCAGCGGTGGGAGTTTATGATCCTATGGATATGTCCGGACATCAAATGTATCCGTCCGGATTTTTGGAAGTGGATAAATATCCTAAATATGCTCCGCCACAAAGTAAACTTGCGAAATTATCACTTCCTCGAGATATTATTTCAAGTGATGGTGAAGTTATAAAAGCAGGACATTATTTGATTTCATTATCACTAAGCAAAAATGAAATATTGTTTTTTGATGGTACGAAAGCACTTTATACAATTAAAGTTTCAAATTTAGATTACGGTTATAAGTATTTAAAAATATCAACTGCTGAATTTTCCAACGAAAACATTAATCAGGGAATTATATTATTAAAACAGGGTAAAATTAGAGCTGAAGCAACAGTTGACTTTGCAAAAAATCATTAGAATATTTCTGCAAAAAAGTAAAAAATAGGTTATAATATAAACGTTACATGGTTATTAAATTAATATATGCCTAAAATTATAATATATTCAAAAAATAAGGAAGATGAAAAGAGTATCCAAGCGCCTTTAAAAGGTCATGAAGTCGGTTATGTCGTTTCATGTTGCAATAGTGAAGATGACTTGTTTAATGAAGCAGGCAATAATGGTGCTGATATTGCAATTATTTCGGTTTCTGATAATACCGATGAAATATCAAAAATTTGCAGAAAAATCAGATTGTTAGATACAAGTGACGTTCAAATTATTTTAATACTTGATAAAAATATAAAATTTGATGAAGTTTCTCAGGCTGCTGATGCTTTTATTGAAAAGCCCGTAAATCCAGCCATATTAATTTCTACCATTAATTCTCACTTGAGATTAAAAAATCATTTGAATATATTCTCTGCAAATAATGATGAACTTGCTAACAGATTTTATCAATTAAAAGTTTTATATGATACAAATTCAAAACTTGCGGGAACATTAAACAGAAGAAAACTTATTAATATTATGAACGAGGGTTTGGAACAAAGTATCAGATATTCTTTGTGTTCAACCCTTATTATTAATAACAAAGATGATATTTTGCTGTTAACTAATTCCCTCTACCCTCTCTCTAAAAGATTGGAAAACGCTTTAAAATTAAGAGCTGTTATTACTTATAAATCAATGTTTGATGATAAAGAACTTCCCATTGATTTTAATGTCAGCAATATAAAAACTGAAATTAATTATCAAAAGGATGATGAAACTTACGATTTAGAGATAATGCGATTTGCAAGTATTTTCTCACCGATTTCTACTCAGGACAGGTTTTTTGGTACTGTTGAAATTATGAGAGATACGGAATTATCAACCGAAGATTCTGCATGTTTCCAAACCGTTGTAAGTCAGGTTGCATTACCGTTAGAAAGTGCTATTTTGTACGAAGAAATTCAGGAGAAAAATATTAGATTAGTTAAACTTGAAAAATTAAAATCTGAATTTGTTTCTATTGTTTCTCATGAATTAAGAACACCTTTAACCGCAATTAAGAACGCTTTAGATATTATTTTGAGCGGTAAAACAGGTGAATTAACCGATAAAATGTCAAATTTCTTAAATATGGGAAAAAGAAATGTAGTAAGGTTATCAGGAATTATTAACGATTTACTTGATTTATCCAAAATCGAAGCAGGAAAAATGGAATATCGTTTTGCAAATATCAACTTAAAAGAGCCTTTGAATAATGTATTTACGACATTTACTCCTATGGCTACGGAAAGAAATATAAATTTGAATATTGCTCTTGAAGTACAAGATGCAAATGTTTATGCTGATTCTCAAAAAATTGAACAGGTCGTTTCGAATTTAGTTTCAAATGCAATAAAATTTACCAACGAAAA
>JAKSUS010000109.1 GCA_024408745.1 Candidatus Gastranaerophilales bacterium
GGAGATAACCATCCGACATCACAAATATCGGAAGCTTTTTGTTGATTTTCTTCTGCTTCCCCAGGAGTATTATAATATAATAAATCTCTCATAAAATCTCTTGATTTTTCTTTAAAAGATTTTTTAGGTTTAGCTTCT
Source organism: Candidatus Gastranaerophilales bacterium (assembly GCA_024408745.1). GTDB lineage: Bacteria > Cyanobacteriota > Vampirovibrionia > Gastranaerophilales > JAILCC01 > JAILCC01. The sequence goes on from JAKSUS010000109.1 coordinate 139, forward strand.
GTTAAATGTTCTTCTTCTTGCTCGTATGTATAATCAACAGCAACTTTATCATTTTCTTCTGATGTAACTTTTATGGGACTTATATCAGAAACATTAACGATTTCGTCAGTATTTTTACCGTTTAAATAATATATCTGCAATTCGTTTCTGCCTCTGTCCAATGTGAAGATTTTGTCATTCGCAATTTGAATTTTTGAAATATTATTAGATTTGAATAAAGGTTTAATCGTATATGGTTCAAAATAACTATCCTTTTTATCCATAGAGTAAACAATTCCAGTAATTCCGTCTAAGTAAAACATTTTTTCCGAACCTTCCGAAAGCACCATATAAGAAGGATTCCCTTTGACTATAAGAGGATCTTTTTCTCTCATTGATTCTAAATCAATAACAGTAATTTTACTTTCGCCCCTGTTTGCAATAAATGCCAAATTCTCATCATCACAAACAGAAATATATGAAGGTTTTTCACCGGCCTGAATTTCTTTTAAAACTTGTGTTTTTACTGTGTCAACTACAAACACTTTACCGTTTCTCCAAGTACTTACAAGTAAATATTTACCATTATTTGTTAGTGCAATATCCGAAGGAATTGATGAAAACAGAATCTTCTTAAATGCTTTTCCGTTATCAGCATTCAAAATATTTATTGCCGGCTGATTAAAACTGTTTGAATAAAAATACTTGTTTGAAAGTTGTTTTGCCGCCTGAGCAACAAGTTTAGTTTGCGGTGATTCGTCTTTTGGAGCATTTGGTTGTGTAATTACAACTTCTTTATAATCTTTTGGTGGTAAAACAGGTATAACCAAATCACCAATTATAATTCTTAATTCTCCGGGAATTTCAAACCCCTGCGGAACAAGTAAATCTTGTGGTAATAAACCCATCTTGATTTCTATCGGGATTTCGTTATTGTAAACAACAGACGATTTATTATTCTTTCTTATCAGTTTAAAAAATGCAAAATTTGTATTGAACATTACAAAATCAGGTTTGTCTTTTAAGGTTTTGTTTTTAGGAATAGTTTGCTTTAAGGTTACTGAATTTTGTGGAATTTCCTGTATCGGAAAAACCGGAATATATGTTGTTCCGTCAGATAATTCCAAAATTCCGTCAAAACGAACTTTAACATTTGAAAAAGTTTGTTTGAACAAATTGACTTCACCTTCAGGAAGTTTTGTTGCAAAGGCTTCATTAGAAGCAATAAATAATATTAAAAATAACAATACAGCAAATATTCGTTTCATAATTTTTACCTCTTATTTTGTATGTCCTGAGACCGCATCTTTCATTTTATCAAAAATACTTTCTTTTGATTTTTTATCATTTTCAATTTCATAAAGTCTTTGATACAGTTTCTTTTCTTCGCTTGAAATATTGGTTGGCGTAACTACAACCACTTTTACAAATAAATCTCCTCGTTTTGAAGAATTATTCAAATAAGGTACACCTTTACCTTTGACTTTAATTATACTATCTGTTTGAGTGTATGGCGAAATATTAAGAGTTTCTTTACCGTCTAAAGTTTCAATTTCGATACTGTCGCCTAAAACTGCCTGTGAGAATGTGATATTTTCTGTTGTATAAAGGTTAAATTCGTCACGTTTAAACTTTTTGTCTGCCAAAACATGTAATACAACATATAAATCACCTGTTGAACCACCATTAGTACCTGCATCACCTTGTGAGGCAATACGCATTTGTGAACCGTTATCAACACCTGCCGGGATTTTTAAATTGATTTTACTTGTTACCTCTTTTACACCTCTGCCTTGACAATCAGGGCATTTGTCTTTTATTATTTGACCTTTTCCGTGACAATCAGGACATGCTCCAACCTGAACAAAGCTTCCCATAATGGTTCTTGTTTCCTGTCTTACCTGACCTGTTCCGTGACATCTCGGGCATGTTACGGGACTTGAACCGTGTTTGGCACCTGATCCGTTACAGGTTTTACAAGTTTCAAGATGTTCAATTTCAACTTCTTTTTCAGCACCAAAAACAGCTTCTTTAAACTCTAATTTTATATCTAATCTTAAATCACTTCCTCGTCTTGGACCGTTTGGATTTCTTCCGCCGCCAAATCCGCCGAAGCCTCCAAAATCGCCACCGCCAAAGAAGCTTGCTAAAATTTCACTTAAATCACCAAAACCGCCGGCGAAAGGTCCTGAAGTATCAAATCCTGCATTCTCTAATCCTTCTGCACCGTATCTGTCATACATTGCACGTTTTTCTTCATTTGATAAAACTTCATAAGCCTGACCTAATTCTTTAAATCTTTCTTCCGCATCGGGTGCTTTATTTACATCAGGGTGAAGTTTTCTTGCCTGTTGCCTGAAAGCATTTTTTATATCAGATTGACTTGCGTCTTTAGGAACACCTAATATTTCGTAATAATCTTTTGCCATTTTAAAAACCTCTATTCGCTAACCGCAACATTTACCATAGAAGGTCTTAAAACTCTGTCACACAACATATATCCTGCCTGCATTTCATCAATAATTGAATTATCCGGATAATCGCTTGTAGGTGTTTGCATAACTGCTTCATGTAAATTAGGATCAAATTCTTTTCCGATTGTTTCAATTTTTTTCAAACCTGCTTTATCAAGTGCATCAAAGAGTTGTTTGAAAATCACTTCAAAATTTTCTTTTAATTGTTGTGAATCTTCCATATCTTCACATGCTTTTTTACCTCTGTTATAAGTATCCAAAACAGGAAGTATTAATTTTAATGTGCTTTCGGCACCGTATTTTAACAAACTTTCTCTTTCTTGTGCTTGTCTTTTTCTGTAATTATCAAAATCAGCAGCAAGTCTTACATATTGATTTTTTAAATTTTCAAATTCTTCATTTGTTTTATCATCTGATTTTTCAGCATTTTCTTCTGCTGTTTCTTGCGTTTCTTGTATATTTTCTTCCTGATTTACATTGTCTTCTTTAGGAAGCTCTTGTGCGAAAGGGTTTTCTTGTTTGATTTCTTCGTTATTTGACATAATTCTCTCCAAATCTAAAATATTTATAATAATATTAAAACACAAACAAACCAACTTTGCCCATGATAGTCTGCTCATATTATGAAAATTAATATTATTTTAATAATTTCTTGAAATAAATTTATCAGCCGATATAATAAAGATACAGATATATATTATATGCGCGTGTAGCCCAGCTGGATAGAGCGTCTGGCTACGAACCAGAAGGTCGCGAGTTCGAATCTTGCCACGCGCGTTTTTTATTGGAAATTCGAATTATTCTGTCCTGATATATTGACTATTTGCATTTTATTATTATTTATACGACTAATCAAAAATCCTGCCAAAATAAAAACAACTCCAAAAAACCAAGTTACCCATACAGATACCTTTACAATGTTATTAAATAAAGACATGCCTTTTACATAAGTAAAGAATGCATCATCAGGATTATTCGGATTATATTTTATTTCAACTTTTTTACCGATTGGTTCTAAAAGTCCCGGTGTATTGGTTGAAATAGGTGAACTTATTGTATAATCAGTTCCGTTTACCGTATATTTTGCAACATAAACTTTTGATCTGTCAGTGGAATCAACAGAAGCTCTTTCCCATGCTATAACTTCCCCTGTTATAGCAGTATATGTTTGGATTTTTTCTTTATCAATGCCAAAAAATTCTTTTTGGATAAAATTTATTGTAGGATATGCAAGAAAACCACCTAATAAGAAAAAACATCCTATAAATATAAAAATTATTGCTACTATTTTTTTAAAAAAAGATAAAATATCCGGTTGTTCCGGAACTTGATTATCTGTATAAAATTCATTATAATTCGACATTTTAATAACTCCTGTTTTTAATAATTAATATTATACTATTTATTCTTTTCTAAAGCCAACAATCTCAACTCTTTTAACTTATCCCTGATTTGTGCGGCTTGTTCAAAGTCTAATGATTTTGCTGCTTTGTGCCTATCTTTTTCAAGTTTTTCAATAAGTTTCGGTAAATCTTTTGTTTTGATTTTTGCATTTGCCATTTCTTCGGCAACAAAATCTTCAACATTTTTATTCAATGCAATAACTTCCAATAAATTATTTTTAGCTTCTTTGATGATTGTTTTTGGAACAATACCGTTTTTAATGTTAAATTCGTGTTGAAGTTTTCTTCTTCTATTTGTTTCGCTTACTGCTTTTTGAATACTGTCTGTCATTCTGTCAGCATACATAATAACTTTGCCTGTTGCGTTTCTTGCGGCACGTCATATTGTTTGAATCAAACTTGTTTCCGACCTCAAAAACCCTTCTTTATCTGCATCCATTATTGCAACAAGAGTAACTTCGGGCAAATCAAGACCTTCCCTCAATAAATTTACACCGACTAAAACATCAGATTCGCCTAACCTTAAATCTCTCAAAATTTCAACACGTTCCAAGGAACTTATTTCACTATGCAAGTATCGTACTCTTATTCCTAATTGTGAAAGGTAATCGGTTAAATCTTCCGCCATTTTTTT
>JAKSUS010000011.1 GCA_024408745.1 Candidatus Gastranaerophilales bacterium
ATACCGATTGATTTGTAAGACAAATATTGTCTCTTCTCCATAATTCTTTGTAAACGGAATTCAATATCCGCTTTGTAGGACGTCAAAGTAAGCATCCTACAGTTCAATGCTGCTACTGTCATGATGTTCTCTCCTTCAATTGGGTAAATAAGATTTTAAGATTTGGTTATGTATTTTTTCTCTCTTGTATATATAAAAACAATATACTTTTTATAATTGCTTTTTTTCTTCTCAATTGTAAAGAAATGTTAAAATTTTTCGTAATATTGAAATTTCTTTGAAAGCATTGATATTAAAAGAATGTTGCTATACAACAAAAAGCAGGTATTTATAAAATACCTGCTTTTTATATTTTTTTAAATTTATCTTATTGATAAAGTGGTGATAATTTTGCTTCTTGTTGAGGAATTTTACCTTCTTCAATTGGAAGATAAATTCTGTAATCAATTTCAGAGAAGCAATTATCAATAGATTCAATTTCTTTTAATTTGTTATCATCAATATTGCCTGAATCAATCATGTCAGCGATAGTTTCAAATCTTGCAACATGTTCTTTGAATCTGTCTTTTGCATAATCTCTTGCTTGCCATGTTGTAATTAAGAACGGCCAATCGCTACTTTGCAATAGTAAGTTTTCTCTTGCTAATTGATTTAACGCTCTCATTAACAACTTATCTTCAGGTTGTTTTTCGTATTTAGAAACGATATCACAAATTCTGTTTTCACAACCGTGAATAATAGGCCAAATCCATTCAACCTGTGGGTTTTGCCATACCCAGTAATGTCCGCCTTGTCCCCATGAACTTTCAGGGATAGAGATTGCTTTTTTCGGCGGGTATTTGTCTAAATATTCGGCAGCGGTTTGTCTTTCAACTTCAGGAGTATAAGTTGCGAATTTTTTAATAACCTGTTTAATAAATTCAACACCTTCAAACCACCAGTGTCCGAATAATTCTGTATCAAATGATACCATAACTAAACCGTTTTCACCTGTTGCTTTTTTATAATCATTTAATAAATGATAGATTAAAGTAGTGTAGTGATCAGAGTTTTCGTTAACTTTTGACATAGCCAATACGGGGTCGTAAAGCATTTTGTCTCCCAAGTCTGTAGTAGGACTTGTAACTCTCCAATATTGCATGCCTGAGTTTGCGTCTTTTCTGTGGAATTCTCTGAAACATCCGTCGCCGGGGTATCCGTCAGCAGCAGACCAAACCTGATAACCTGCTCTGTCATTTCTTCCCATAACTGCAACTTGTGCATCAGGCAACCAGTATGCTTCATAAGTTGAACAACCTGTTGCTGCTCTTGCGGGAAGAGGAATATATTCAATATTTCCGTAAACACCGATAACACGTCTGTTTCCTACTGAAACGCCACCTTCGATAACGTGTGATTCGGTAAAGAAGTATTCAATATCATTGTTTTGTAAAGTAACTTCAATAGCGCTTCTCCATTGTTCGTTACCTTTTTTATCAACGTATTTGTAAGCAGGTCTGTATGCACATTCAGGTAACCAGCAACCTCTCGCTTTTTGTCCGAAAAGTCTTTTTGTTGTATCAGAGCCAACTTTAAATTGTGCATTCAAGTTGCTGTCAGTAGCAAGTAACGGTGAAAAACCGTGAGTTGCACCTGATGTAGTGATTTCAATACAACCTAACTTTTGATATTTAGCAAAATTACCTACTAAATCCATATTATATTTATTTACAAAACAATCTTTAATGTGTGTAAACCAATCAAAGTAGTATTTTGCAAGATATTTTAAGTGTTGAGAATGAGGAACTTCAGGATTGGGATATCTTTCTAAATCCTTAGCAACTTTTTCAATTCTGCTGTCTAAATATTTTACAAAACCTTGTTTTAGGTGTTCGTCGTTTAATTGTTCTGCCAAAATCGGAGTAATACCGACTGTTAATTTTGCTTGTATGCCTTCTTCGTATAATTCGCTGATAGCGTTTAATAATGGTACGTAAGTTTCTGCCATGCACTCATATAAGTTCTCTTCGCCAAATGGCCACATTCCTGCTTTTCTGTAAAAAGGTAAGTGGCTGTGGAGCATAAATACAAATGAACCGATTGACATTTAATAGTCCTCCATAAATAATTAACCGTAATTTTTATATATAAAACAAATTTTAACTTGTTATGTTTAATACTAGCACGAATATATTTTTTTTCATATCTATATGCGGGCAGAAATTTTAAGAAATGTAACAATTTTATATAAAAAATAAAAAAGTTTCAGAAAATTCGGCAAATATTTATAAAAAAAATTTTTTATTAATATGTAAGGTAAGAATATATAAGGTGTTTTATGGCACAGGCACAAACAACATCAATTCCGTATAACGGCTCAGGGACTATAAATATCCATATTAATAACCCGTCAGCGAGTTTGGGTACAAGCATGCCTAATGTTGTACCACTAATGCCGCAAAGTCCATATTATCAGGCATATCCTTATTATGCATATCCTGCCAATTATTATTTAGGCGGAATGAATCAGCCTGTAAATCAAACGACTACGGTTAATGCTCCTGCATATCCTTATCCGTATGCAATTCCTAATAATAACGGTAACAATGCTGATAATAAGAATACTGCCATAACTGATACCAAAAATGTGATTTCTATAGATAAGCAACCTAAAAAAGAACGCGAAATCGTTGTTTTAACCGATAATTATATAAAAAATTTAGAAAATTATTTAAGAACCAATAATTCCGAATTAAGAAAGAATGCGGCAAAAGAATTGTTATTACGTTTTAAAGAAGAAAAATCACGAGTTGATAATCCTTCTTTAACAGCATTGTTAAATTTGGCGTTGCAAGATACAAATGAAACAGTCAGGGCAACCGCAATGAGTATTATTCAATCAGGCTATGCAAAAGGTGATAAATTGACTGAAAAAATACTTGGTGCAATGCAACAACAAAAAACAAGTTATTCAACTGATGCTACGCAAGCGGCAGACAGTTTATTGCAGATGTCAAAAACAAAAGTAAAAGTTCCGGATAATTCATTTTATCCTGTTGATACAAAAGACAAAAAGAAAGGAAGTTAAGCATGGCAGGTAATTTTTTCGCTAAAGCAATAGGACTTGCAGCAGTTGGAACTGTTGCCTGTGATGTAGCTGCTACAACAAGAGAGCAGGCTCCCAAATATGCTAAAAGATTGCGAGTCGAACAATTAAACGATATATATATGGGTTCATCAGGACTTGATACAACAAGTGTAGTCGGTTCAAAATTACATAAAATGATTAGACGCTGGAATTTGGATAACAATCCTTTCAGAACAAGACAAAATATTGTTAGTTATGTTAAGTGTTTTTGCCGAAATTTAACCGACAATGGTATTACATTAGGCTTAGGTGCTATTGCATTATTTACAGGCACCGGTAAATTTTCATTAGTGAAAGTTCCTGTATTGAACAAAGTAGCCGCAGCCTTGTTAGCAATAAAAGGTTGCAGTTTCGTCTTTAAAAACGTTTTAGGTTTTGGTGCTGATGACTTTAGAAGAAACGTAATGAAATAGTTATTATTTTATTCGTTATAGTATTCATATTGTTGCTCTTGCGATTGAGGTGTTTGAGCAGGAGTATTTTGCGGAGTTGAATTTATTGATTGAGTAACGGTTTGCAATAAATCTGATAAATCTGTTATTCTGTATAAATTCCCGCCTGTTACATTTGCAAGACATTGTAAATCCATATCTGAATTGTATGAAACCAAAACAACATCAACGTGAACATCACGACGTGTTTTTATAAGTTGTTTTGCGTATTCGCATGGATTACCGCCGCAATTTTCACCACCGTCGGTAATTAATACGATTTTCTTTGCGCTGCTTCTGTCAAACATCGCAAAATCTTCATTAATTGCTCTGTCAAGTCCGTAAACAAGAGGTGTAGCACCGCCGATATTAACTGAATTCATGCCTGATAATAAAGCGGTTGTATTTGCAGGCATGACCTTCGTAACTTGTTTTGTCGCTGCACAATAACCTGTTGTGGTGCCTAACGGAGATGGTTTTGTTTGGACTTTATATTTACCGTTTTGTTTAACTATTTTACTTACCTGAGCAAGAACTTTGTTGTTTGAAGGATTTGAACCGTTGTAATCATGCCCGAAAACTCTGAAACCGATATTTGTTGATGCCGGAATTTGTGCAACGATAGCAGACATTGCATTTTTAGCAGCACCAATCCAATTAGACATACTGCCCGAATAGTCCATTACTATTTCAACATAAGGAACTGCAAGTGCATTGACCTGTTTTGTATTAACATAAGTCTGTGCGTCATAAACGTTATAATTCCTTTGCGGTGCAGGAACAGAAGACGGTGCAACAACTTTTCCGTTTGATTTAACAGTCCCCGTTGTGTTTACCTGATATTTTGCCGCATAAACAACGCCTGTTGTTAATATGGAAATAAATAACATTATAATAAATATTTTTTTCATGAATTTCACCTCTTATTCTTGTGTGTAACCGAAATCTTTTAACAGGTTTTCATTTTTGCGCCAATTTTTACTTACTTTCACAAATAATTCAAGAAAAACTTTATTTTCAACAAGTTCTTCTAATTCCTTTCTTGCCTGCGAACCGATTTCTTTTAACATTAAGCCTTTTTTGCCTATTATAATACCTTTTTGTGAATCATGTTCAACGTGAATTGTTGCTTTTATTCTGACAATTTTTTCCTGTTCTTCAAATTTATCTATTTTTATTGCACAACTGTGAGGAACTTCATCTTGGGTTAATAATAAAACTTTTTCCCTTATGATTTCCTGTGCAATAAGTCGCATATTTTGGTCTGTAACTTCATCTTCATCATAGTATTCCGGACCTTCTTTAAAGTTTTTAATTATATTATTTATTAAGGTATCAATGTTTCTTCCTGTTTTTGCAGACACTTTAACAACATCTAATTTGTTTTCAAATAATTTTTGATAACTTTCAATATTTTCATCACGTTTTTTCAAATCTTTTATTAAATCAACTTTATTGACAACTAAAATAATTTTTGTAGAAATTTTTAATAAATTTTCGGCAATCCATTTATCGCCTGTACCTGCAGGAACCGAACCGTCAATTAAAAACAAAACGACATCAGCATCGGGAATTGCGGTTTTGGTTTCGTCAATTAAAAACTCACCTAACTTATATTTAGGTTTGTGAATTCCCGGAGTATCTATAAAAACGATTTGCCCTTCATCATTAGTAAAAACACCTTTTAAACGTTGCCTCGTAGTTTGAGGTTTATTGCTTGTGATTACAATTTTTTGACCGATTATTTTATTTAATAATGTTGATTTACCAACATTTGTGCGACCTACTATTGTTGCAAAACCGCTTTTAAAAGCCATTTAATTCATTCCTTTTACTGATTTCTCTTTACTTAAATTATATATTAATAAAATAATATATTGCAACACAAAATTAAATTTAATCTTTATTTTTGTGGTAATCTATAAAATGTACTATATTTGAGGTGCGGTATGATTGAACGTTATACAAGAGAAGAAATGAATAAAATCTGGAGTTTAGAAAATAAGTTTCAAACTTATTTGGAGGTTGAACTTGCAGTTTGTGATGCATATAAACAAATCGGGACTTTATCAGATAATATTGTTAACGATATAAAAGTAAAAGCAAAATTTAATATCTCAAGAATTGATGAAATTGAGGCTGAAGTTAAACATGATTTTATTGCATTCTTGACTTGTGTAAATGAAAATGTCGGTGAAAATTCAAGATTTATTCACATGGGATTAACAAGTTCAGATGTGATTGATACTGCTCTTGCTTTGCAGGTTAAGCAGGCAAATGAAATAATTGAAAAAGATATAAAAAATTTAATTGATTTATTATCAAAAAAAGCTGTTCAATATAAAAATACAGTTTGTATCGGGCGCTCTCATGGTATTCATGCAGAACCTATGACTTTTGGTGTAAAACTTTGCAATTGGTTAGAAATTATGAAGCGCAATTTAAAGCGTTTTGAATTTGCCAAAGAAGAAATGGCAACAGGGCAAATTTCAGGACCAATCGGAACGTATAGTAACATTTCGCCCGAAATTGAAAAAATAACTTGTGAACTTTTAGGCTTAAAACCAGCAACAGTTTCAACTCAGGTTATTCAAAGAGATTTGCATGCAAACTATATTCAAACTTTATCACTTATCGCTACAACGATTGAACAATTTGCGGTTGAATTACGACATCTTCAAAGAAGCGAAGTTTTAGAAGTTGAGGAAGGATTTTCAAAAGGACAAAAAGGTTCATCCGCTATGCCTCATAAGAAAAACCCGATATCAGCCGAAAATTTATCAGGCTTGGCAAGAATAGTTCGCTCTAATTCAATTGTGGCATTAGAAAATGTTGTTTTGTGGCATGAAAGAGATATTTCACACAGCAGCGCAGAACGAATTATTTTCCCCGATACAACAATTTTAATTGATTATATGTTAAACAGATTTATAAATCTTTTAGATAATTTAGTTGTTCATGAAGACAGAATGAAAGAAAATTCAACTTTATTTGGCGGTTGTGTGTTCTCGCAAAAAGTTTTATTGGCTTTAACAAATAAAGGATTATCAAGAGAAGATGCTTATAAAATTGTTCAAAAGAATGCACTTTCAGCATGGGGAAAACCTGATGGCAACTTTAAACATAATCTTTTAAATGATGAAGAAGTCAAAAAATATTTTTCAAATGCGGAACTTGAAGATATTTTTAATATTGATGATTACTTAAAAAATATAGATTTTATTTATAAAAGATTAGGCTTGTATTAGAAGTTATAAAATAAAAAAAGATGCAATTTCTTGCACCTTTTTTATATATAGAAAGAATTAATTATGACTTTTTTATACGGCAAACAGATTATTGGTATCAAATTTATTACCCGTAGTTTTCTCTTCTTTTGGTGTAAGTTTAGGTGCTGATTTTGCTGCGGTTAATAAATTGCCCAATAAATCATACATTTGTTTGTTACCACCGGCAAGTGCCATTTCTTGTCTGAGTTTAATAGCATTTACAAACTCATCTCTTTGTTGAGGGTTTGAAACTGCTGTTTTGAAAAATTGAGTGTCTGCTAAAGTTCTGCTAACACCAAAAGCATCATTCTGTCTTGCTTGAATCCCGTTTGTTACTGTTCCTATTGTAATGTCTGCCATTCCACAAAATTCCTATATTTCCCATTTCCGTATATTAATAAAAACAATTTTTCTGTGGAAATTGCATGATTTTACATTTTTTGTAATAAAACTTAATAATTAATTATTGCTCTTCTTCTTTTGGTGCGACATATTTACATTCTTTATTAGAACATTCAATTTTTTCACCGCTTTTTAAAACTTTTTTGACTAATAAAGAACCGCATTTAGGACATTTTTCACCTGTTGGTAAATTCCATAAGGCAAAGTTGCAATTCGGATAATTATCGCAGGCATAGAATATTTTGCCGTAACGTGATTTTTTTTGAACTATATCACCACCGCAATTCGGACATTTTACACCTGTTTTGACTTTTATAGCTTGTCTGTGTTTACAGTTTTCATTTGTGCATTGTAAATATTGCCCGTAAGGACCGATTTTAATAATCATTTCGCCCTGACATTTAGGGCATTTTTCTTCGCTTTTCATTTCAACAGGTTGTTCAGGTTGAGTTAATGTAGTGTCAGAAGTTTGTGCTGCGGCTGTCATAGGCATCATTGTTTTACATTCCGGATATCCGCTGCAACCTAAAAATTGTGTTCCCCAACGACTTGTTCTTACAACCATATCTTTTCCGCAATTAGGACATTTGATACCAGAAACAATGTTTACTTTTTCCATATTTTTATCAGCATTGTTTACTGTTTCAATAAACGGGGTATAAAAATCACCTATAACTTTTTTCCACTCTTTTGAGTCTTGTGCGATTTCATCAAGAGTGCTTTCCATTTTTGCCGTAAAATCATAATTGATGATATTTGAAAAATGGTTAGAAAGTTGTTCGTTTACGGTTTTACCTAAAAGTGTCGGCTTTAATGCTTTATCAATTTTTTCAATATAAGATTTTGTTTGAATTTTAGAAATAATCGGAGCATAAGTACTCGGACGGCCAATTCCTTTTTCTTCCAAAACTTTTACAAGACTTGCTTCCGAGTATCTTGCAGGAGGTTGGGTAAAGTGTTGGGAAGGAACAAGTTTCTTTAAATTTAACACATCACCTTTTTCAAAAGCAGGAATAGATCCTTCTTGTTCATTTTCATCTCTGTCATCATAGACAATTAAAAATCCGTTAAAATTAACTTTACTTGCCGACATTCTAAATGTATAATCATCTGCTTTAATTTCAACACCGTTATTTTCAACTATGGCAGGTGTCATTTGACTTGCCATAAATCTTGACCAAATGAGCTTATATAATTTATATTGCTCTGCTGTTACAAACTGTTTAATAGATTCAGGTGTGCGTTCAATATAGGAAGGCCTGATTGCTTCGTGAGCGTCCTGAACATTCTTACCTTTTTTAGTGTAGATGTTTGGTGTGGAAGGATAATATTTTTCACCGTATTTATTTAAAATAAAATCTTTGGCTATTGATTGTGCGTCATCAGAAATTCTTGTACTATCGGTTCTCATATATGTAATTAAACCGACTGTGCCATCTTGCCCTAAATCTAAACCTTCATATAGTTTTTGTGCAATTTGCATTGTTTTTGAAACACCGTAACCCAATTTGTTTGATGCTTCTCTTTGAAGTGTACTTGTGATGAACGGAGGTTGAGGTTTTCTTTGGGTTTCTTTTTTAGTAAGTTTATCAACGACAAATTCAACACCTTGTTTAGTTAATGTTTCAACAATTTTATCTGCTTCTTGTTGATTTTTTATTTCAATTTTTTTATCTTTAAATTTTGTTAAATCAGCGACAAAAACGTGAGGTGATTTTTGTTTCGTTAATTCCGCGGCAATTTCCCAATATTCTACGGGTTTAAATGCTTCAATTTCTGCTTCTCTTTCACAGATTAATTTTAGTGCAACACTTTGAACACGTCCTGCTGATAAGTGGTTATTTCTTAATTTTTTCCTTAGGATTGGACGTATTTTATACCCTACTATTCGGTCTAAAATCTGACGTGTTTGTTGAGAGTATACTCTATTCATATCAATATTGCGAGGGTTTTCAACCGCATGCAAAACTGCTTTTTGAGTAATTTCGTTAAATTCAATTCTTAAAATTTTATCTTTGCTGACTCCTAACACTTGAGCAACGTGCCAGGCTATTGCTTCTCCTTCACGGTCAGGGTCGGATGCAAGGTAAACTTTGTCGGCAAGTTTTGCATTTTTTGATAATTCACTTACAACTTTTTTCTTTTCCGGCATGATTTCATAAATTGGTTCAAAATTATTTTTCATATCAATTCCTAAGACTTTTTTAGGAAAATCTCTGATATGTCCGTAACTTGCAAGAATTTTATAATTATTGCCAAGCATTTTCGTAATGGTTTTAGATTTAGCAGGAGATTCGACTATTACAAGATAGTTTTCTTTTTTTGATTTTGTTTTTGTTTCTTTTTCAGTCGTTTCTTTTTTCTTTGTAGCCATTTCTCTTATGCTTTCATGTAAACTTCGCCCGGTAATTGTTTGATTATGCCTTTTAGCTCTAACATTGTCAGCATAATCATTAAATCGTTAATGTTAATATTGGTCTTTAATGCTATTTTTTCAACATTAACAGGTTCATAAGCGATTAATTCAACTATATTTCTTTCATCTTCCGTTAAATCATCACTATTTATATTTGTATCACATGAGGACGGTTTGTCAACTTCCCACCCTAAATAATTTATAATGTCCTCACTACTTGTAACAAGTGAGGCACCTTCTTTTAATAACTTATGTGTACCTTGTGTATTAGGATTTGATAAAAGTCCCGGCATGCACATTAATTCTTTTCCCTGTTCTAAACATAATCTTGCCGTAATTAATGCACCACTCTTTATGTTTGCTTCTGCAACTAAAGTCCCTTTTGAAAGTCCTGAAATTATTCTGTTCCTTTCGGGGAAACGAAATACATCAGGCGGGGTTTCGGGGTAATATTCACTTAATAAAACTCCGTTGTTTTCAAGAACTTTATTAAAAAGAGGAATATTTTGTTTAGGATAAAGGTGTTCTAAACCGCCACCTAAGACGACTATTGTTTCAAGTCCGCCTTCAACTGCTCCTGTATGTGCTGCAGTATCAATTCCGTATGCGCCACCGCTTACGATAATTGCATGTGCTGATTTTAAATCTTTAACTATGAATTTTGTATTTTCAACGGCAGATGAAGAACATCTTCTGCTACCAACTATCGCCAGAGTTTTATTAAAATCTTTGTTTAAAAAATCACCTTTAAAATATAAAATTGCAGGAGGATTATCGATATTTCTTAAACATTCAGGGTATGCATCATCTTCAATTGTTACTACATTTATATTTTTCTTTAAAAATTTTTCTTCTAATTTTTCTAAATTTATTTCTTTTTGTTTTTCTTTAAATGTTGTAATAGTTGAGTTTCTCAGTTGTTTTACGTTTTGCCAATCTAAAGTTGATGCAATCCATGCTGCTTTCATACTCTTAAAATGGTTAAAAATATCAAGGAGAGAAGCAGAACCGACTCCATCAAGTTTAGAAAACGCTAACCAGTATTTTAATTCTTTATTCATATATTAAGGTTATCATATAAAATCAAAACAGTAAAATTTATTTTTGATATAATTAAATTATGAAAATAATCGGTTTAACAGGTAATATTGCGTCGGGAAAATCAACGGTTGAAAAAATTATATCCGATAACGGTTATAAAGTTATTGATGCTGATTTTATTTGCCATGAACTTTTAGATAATAATAAGGATATTATTGATAAAGTTAAAAAACTTTTTCAAAAATTTAATATTTTAGACGAAAATAACAATTTAGACCGTAAAAAAATCGGTGAAATTGTTTTTAAATATAATGAATATAAAACAGAATTGGAAAATATTTTGCACCCTTTTGTAAAACAGGAAATAAATAAATTTATTGAGCAAAATAATAATGAAAATGTGGTGTTTGTTTCAGTCCCTCTTTTGTTTGAAGCACACATGGAAGATATGTTTGATAAGATTGTTTTAATCTGTGCAAAAGAAGAATTGAGATTTGAAAGATTGATAAAGAGAAACAATTACACTCCGGAACATGCTATTCAAAGAATAAATTCACAAATATCAGAAGATTTAAAAGTTTTATTATCTGATTTTGTTATTGATAATAACGGAAGTTTAAATGATTTGAGAACAAATACAGAAAATGTTTTGTCCTTAATAAATAAGTAAAATTTAACCTTTCCGAAGTAAAATTATTATTTATCGTGTATAATAATTTTGTGAGAGAGGTTTATTTATGTATTTTATTTATGAATTTTTAATTACCGTTTTATTTATAATATTTTTACCGATAATTTTGATATTAATGCTTTTAAAACCAAAATTCAGAGCAGGTTTTTTTCAAAAAATAGGGTTTTATAAAAACTTAAAAAAAGAAAATCAAAAACATATCGTTATTCATGCTGTTTCGGTCGG
Source organism: Candidatus Gastranaerophilales bacterium (assembly GCA_024408745.1). GTDB lineage: Bacteria > Cyanobacteriota > Vampirovibrionia > Gastranaerophilales > JAILCC01 > JAILCC01. Next base: position 11,603 of record JAKSUS010000011.1, read on the forward strand.
TGAAGTTTTAGCGGTTGAAAAATTTGTTAAAAAATTAAGAGAAGAATTTGAAAACGAAAAAATTATTCTTACAACCGTTACAAAAACAGGAAACGGTGTCGCTCATAAAAAGCTTGAAAATACCGTTGATGAAATAATTTATTTTCCGTTTGATTTCTTTTTTGCGGTTAAAAGTTTTATAAATAACATAAAACCTGATATTGTTGTAATTGCCGAAACAGAAATATGGCCGTATTTTTCAAGAGAATTAAAAAATAAAAACATTCCGCTTTTAATTGCAAACGGAAGAATTTCACCACATTCATATAATGGTTATAAAAAATTCAAATGGTTCTTTGAAAAAGTTTTATCAAATTATTCTCAAATTTTAATGCAATCTGATGGTGATAGAGAAAGAATAGTTAATGTAGGTGCGCCATCTGATATTACAAAAGTTATGGGCAATTTTAAATTTGATATTTCAAATGATTTAACAGAGAGCGATATTTTAAATTTAAAGAATGAATTTAAACTTGAAAATAATCCGATGATTTTAGTCGGAAGTACACATAAAGGCGAAGATGAAATCGCTTTATCAGTTTATAAAAAACTTGTTGAAGTTATTCCGAAATTAAAACTTTTAATTGCTCCAAGACACCCTGAAAGATTAAATGATGTTGAAAATTTGATTAAAGAAACAGGTTTTAATTATGGCAAACGTTCAAACAAAGATACCTTTGAAAACAATAATATAATCATGCTTGATACTATGGGCGAACTTGCTAAGCTTTATTCAATTTCTAAAGTTGCATTTATCGGCGGAAGTTTTTCGGGAACGGGAGGACATAATCCCCTTGAAGCAAGCATTTTTAACATTCCTGTAGTTAGCGGTCCAAGCACCTTTAACTTTAAAGACATTTATAAATATTTAACCGATGATAATGCTGCTTTCGTTATTAATGACGAAAATGAATTATTTGAATCTATGCTTAAACTTCTAAAAGATGAAGAATTTTATAAACAAACTTCTGATGCTTGTCATAAGGTTTTTGAAACTAATTCAGGTGCAATTGATTTTGCGATTAATATAATAAAGGAAACTTTATAATGAAAATTCTTGCCGTTTTCCCAAACAGTATTGGTGGAAGATTAACAATGAAAAGCATCTTTGACGGTTTTGAGCAAATCGGTGCCGAGGTTTTTTATTTTGATAAATTAAAAGATGATGAAACCAAGCTGCCTAAACTATGCAGAAAAGAAAAATTTGATTTTTTGGTAAGTTATGATTTTGCAGGCATAAAAATTAATGTTGATAATAAGTTAAAACTTAAAACAATAAATTATTTTTCTGACGTAATTGAAGATAATCATTCGGGAAATTATTGGGTTGATTATTATGAATATCTTTTTAAAAATAAAAATTATACTTTTTATTGGGATAAAGAATTATTTGAAATAAAAAAAGAAAAAATCAATAATCTTTTTTATCAACCACATTTTGTAAATACTGAAATTTATAAAAATTTTAATAATAATCCTAAATTTGATATTATGTTTGCTGGGCGACTTGATACTGATTTTAGACTTAATACAGTTCTTCAATTATCGGAAACTTTTAAAGGTAAAAAGTTTGCATGGTATGCGATTGAAAAACATTTTTATGATGCAAGAAGCAGAGTTACCAAGAAAAAACATCTTAAATTTTTAGATACTTGCTATCAAGGGTTTATCGATAACGAAGAAAATATGGCTAAAGCTATTAATAATGCAAAAATATTTTTTAATTTTAATGCTCAAGGTATAAGTTCATTGAATTACAGAACTTTTCAGGTTATGGCTTGTGAAAGAGTAATGTTATCCGATAACAGAAGTGAAGCGTTTGAACTTTTTAATCCTGATAAAGATATTGTTGTTTATAACGACTTGGATGATTTAAAAAATAAAATCAATTTATATTTAAGTGATGAAAAACTTTATAAAACAACTGCGCAAAACGCAAGACAAGCAATATTAAATAATCATTCTTCCAAGATTTGCGTTGAAAGAATGTTAAATTGCATAAAATAAAAAGGTGTATGCAAGAACATACACCGTAGCATAGAGAATAAGGTTTAGATAATAAATTTTATATTAATATTTTTTGGAGGTTCACCGAGTTTATCGAGTAAGTTTCTTACTATTTTTTTCATTGGCGGTTCCTCGCCAAGCGCAACTACACTTTCACAAATATCTCTGTTAAAACACTTTGAGCACTCCATTTTACTGTTATAACAATCAATAGCTGAATTAGTCCAATATAAATCTTTATATTTCTTTCTCTTTTTATTA
>JAKSUS010000110.1 GCA_024408745.1 Candidatus Gastranaerophilales bacterium
ACCCGCAGGCAATAACGGAAAACCGACCGTGTCGGCAAAAAATTGCACCCTACAACTACTTAGTGCCTTAGTGCCTTAAAAACTATTCAACTTATCAACCATTTTATGCTATAATTCACTTATGAAAAAATTATTATACTTCGGACCAAAAGGCTCATATACACAAACAGCAATGAATAAAGCAATTGAATTGTTAAATCTTCATGATTATGACATTGAACCTGCTTTGCGCATAACTGACATAATTTCTTCGGTTGACGAAAACCCTGATTATATCGGTGTCATACCAATCGAAAACTCTATTCAGGGAGTTGTGCAGGAAACAGTTGATAAATTAGTAAGAACTAAAAATTATGTAAGAATTTTTCAGGAAATAATTATCCCGATTTCTCATTGTTTATCAAATATTTCAGGTGATATAGAAAAGACGGAAAAAATAATTTCCCACCCGCAGGCTCTTGCCCAATGTGCAGGATATATAAGAGATTTAAGCAAAAGAAACGGTAAACATATTGAGGTTTTACCTGTTACAAGTACATCTTTTGCTGCACAAAGTTTAGATAATTATGATGAAACTTATGCCGCTATTTCAAGCGAAGAAACCGCAAAACTCTATAATAGAAAAGTTTTGGCAACGCAAATTAATGACGAAAAAGACAATAAAACAAGATTTGTTTGTATCGGCAGAAATTACCCTTCAAAAACCGGCAACGATATGACTTCTGTCGCTTTTACAACAGTAAACCGCCCCGGAGCATTAGTTGATGTGTTAACGATTTTGAAAGAGCACAATTTAAACATGTCGCATATTGATTCACGTCCGTCCAAAAAAGTTTTGGGTGAATATATGTTTTATATTGACGTTGACGGTCATATTGAAGAAGAAAACGTCAAAGCCGCTTTTGAAAAAATCAAACCATATACAACTTTTTACAGACTACTTGGCGCATATCCCAAATATGTTTAGGCAAACAGATGAGCAATCTTGAAGAAAAATTCATTTCAACAGAAAGATTGTTAGACGGTGCTTTCATCCATGTAAAAAAAGACCAAGTCTTATCCCCAAAAGGCGAATGTTTCAGAGAAGTTGTTGAACACCCCGGTGGAGTAGTAATTGTTCCGTTTTTAGATGAAGATAATGTCATCTTTATCCGCCAATGGCGCTATCCTGTCGGCGAAGAAATTATTGAATTTCCCGCAGGAAAATTAGAAATCAACGAAGATCCTTTCGAATGTGCAAAAAGAGAGCTTATTGAAGAAACAGGATATAAGGCTAATTCATGGGAAAGCTTAGGTTTTGTATATTCAACTCCCGGATTTTGCTCAGAAAAATTGTATTTATACAGAGCAAAAGATTTAGAGTTTGTCGGAACAAATTTTGATGAGTTTGAAACGGTTGAAAGTTTCACTAAACAGACAAAAAATATTCCTGATATGATAAAAATGGGAAAAATTGTTGATGCAAAAACGATTTGTGCAGTTTATAAAATGAGTTATTGAGGTTAATTAATGCAAAATAAGATAAAACTTGTTGTTACTGATATTGACGGAACTATCGTTGAAATGAACGGTAAACTTCAACCTGAAATCATTTCAATATTTGACACTTTGCAAAAAAATGATGTAAAAGTCGTTATAGCAACAGGCAGAATGTTTATTGCAACAAGTGAAATCATTAATACCTTAAAACTTAAAACTCCTGTGATTTGCTATCAGGGAGCAATGATTAGAGACGAAAAAAAAGTTTATTTTGAGCAAAATGTTCCTAAACAAATTGCATCGGATATTATTACAAGATTAAGAAATTATAATTCACACATCAATCTTTATTTAAGAGACAGATTAATCGTTGAAAATGACGATAAGTATATTAAAGAATATGCAGGCGACAGAAATATTCCGTATGAAGTAGTTGATGATTTGCAAACCGTTGTTCAGGACGCAACAAAACTTTTAACAATAGATGATGATGTTGATAAAGTTACTTTTATCAGAGATGAAATGAGAAAGATTTATCCCGAATTAAATATAGTTAAATCAACAAATACTTATTGCGAATTTGTAAGTCCTTATGCGGACAAAGGCTTAGCGATTAAATTTTTAGCAGAAAAATGGAATTTAAAAACTGATGAAATTCTTGCAATCGGCGATCAGGACAACGATATTGAGATGTTAAAAGTTGCGGGAACCGGTATTGCAATGGGTAACGGAAGCGAAAACATCAAGAAAATTGCAGATTATATTTGCCCGACAGTTCAGGAATTCGGCTTTGCTCAGGCAATGGAAAAATTCGTTTTATAATAAAACTATAATTTATAACCTTTTGCTGCAAGTTTTGTTGTTATTGCGCCAAGTCTTCTGGCTGCGGAACCCGACAAAGAAGAAACAGCACTTTGAGCTTTTAAACTTTTATATTCTTCAAACCAACGTTCATATAATCTTGTTAAAGGTCCGTCGTTATGTTCAAATGATAAACTTCCACCTTCTAGCGGATTATCAAGTCCGTTTACGGAAGAGGAATTCCAATATGCTTTAAATTCTTCACAAAATTCACGAATACCGTTAAAGGATACATTATTAGTTGAATTAGATACATTACTGCGTTGCTTTATTGCAATTTTATTATTGTTTCTGTATTGCATATTATTGTATTGTATTCCAACTCTTGTTATTAACATAATGAACGTTGCTCCGATAGTGTCTATATTAATTATAATATGCAAAATAAAATTTTTTGTTATCTTATTTACAATAATTTACAATTATTTGACAATTATTTGAAATATAATTTTAATTTATCCTAAAAACTAATTTAATACTATATTACAGACTAAAAGAATAAAAAAAATACTGTACTTTTTTAAGTGTTTGTAGTACAATTATTGCTATAAAATTACCATTAACATTATAAAGGAGGCAGAAATAATGGAAACTTATGGTATTGAAAATTTAGGTATAATTGCACCAAAAGCAGTATATCGTAATTTATCACCTGCTCAATTAACGGAAGCAGCATTAAGATTAGGCGAAGGTCAATTAAGCGATACAGGCGCTTTAGTTGTTACAACAGGAAAATATACAGGTCGTTCACCTAAAGATAAATTCATCGTTGATACGGAAGGTGTTCATAATGAAATTGCTTGGGGTAAAGTAAACAGACCAATCTCAAGAGAAAAATTTAACGCAATTAAAGGTAAATTAACTGCATACTTACAAGGTAGAGAAATATTTATTTTTGACGGTTTTGCAGGCGCTGATAAAACTTACACTCAAAAATTCAGAGTTATTAACGAATTAGCAAGTCAAAACATGTTTATTCATCAATTATTAATCAGACCGACTCAAGAAGAATTAGCAAGTTATGGCGAACCTGATTACACAATTTTATGTGCTCCGGGCTTTAAATGCGATCCTGAAGTTGATGGTGTAAATTCTGAAGCTTGCATCGCTATTGACTATGAAGCACATACAATTATTATTTGCGGTTCACAATACGCAGGCGAAATCAAAAAATCAGTATTTGCTACAATGAACTACATTATGACTAAGAAAAACGTTTTACCAATGCACTGCTCAGCAAACATGGATCCTGAAACAAATGAAACAGCAGTATTCTTTGGTTTATCAGGAACAGGTAAAACAACTTTATCAGCAGATCCATCAAGAAAATTAATCGGTGATGATGAACACGGTTGGTCACCTGACGGTATATTTAACTTTGAGGGTGGCTGTTATGCTAAATGTATCAACCTTTCAAAAGAAAATGAACCTGATATTTACAATGCAATTAAATTTGGTTCTTTGGTTGAAAACGTTATTATTGACCCTGAAACAAGAACACCTGATTTTTATAATAACAGCTTAACCGAAAATACTCGTGTAGGTTATCCTGTTGATTATATCAACAATGCACAAATCCCCGGTTGCGGTGGTATTCCGAAAGTTGTTGTATTCTTAACAGCAGATGCATTCGGTGTACTTCCTCCGATTTCAAGATTGGATAAAAATGCTGCAATGTATCACTTCGTAACAGGTTTTACTTCGAAACTTGCAGGAACTGAAAGAGGAGTTACAGAACCTCAACCGACATTCTCAACATTATTCGGTGAACCTTTTATGCCGATGGATGCTTCGGTTTATGCACAAATGTTAGGTGAAAAACTTGATAAATACGGTACAAAAGTTTATTTGGTAAATACAGGCTGGGCAGGCGGAAGTGCTGCTTCAGGTGCTAAACGTATGAAATTAAGTTATACAAGAGCAATGGTTACGGCAGCATTGAATGGTGCTTATGATAACATTGAATTTAAACATCATGATGTATTTAATGTTGATTATCCGACTTCTTGTCCTAATGTTCCTGATGAAATGTTAGATGCAAGAGGAATGTGGGCAGATAAAGCAGCTTATGACGAACAAGCAAACAAACTTGCGCAAATGTTCGCTGATAATTTTGCTGCTAAATATCCTAACATGCCTTCTGAAATCGTTTCAGCAGGTCCTCAACCTAAAAGTTATTCTATGAATTAAT
>JAKSUS010000111.1 GCA_024408745.1 Candidatus Gastranaerophilales bacterium
CTTCAACAGTTTCATCATTCAAACCTAAGTTCAAAATAGTTTCCATCATTCCCGGCATAGAAATTCTTGCCCCTGAACGAACAGAAACTAAAAGGGGGTTTGTTTTATCACCGAATTTTTTACCTGCTTGCTCTTCAACAGTTTTTAAAGCAGCTTTTACTTCGTCCATTAAACCTGCAGGCATTTTGTTTCCGTTGTTAATGTAATCCATACAAGTTTCAGTAGTAATAGTCAATCCCGGAGGAACAGGTAAACCTAAGTTAGTCATTTCCGCTAAGTTAGCACCTTTACCGCCAAGGAGAGCACGCATATCGGCATTTCCTTCTTTGAAAAGCCAAACTCTTTTTTCTGTCATAATAAAATCTCCTATAATCTACGGTCATGTTTATACCATAAACATATATACTCGACAAGTTTAATATTGATTATGAATAAATAGTTTGCAATATTTTTTGCTTGTGTAATACTATTTTGTATAAGCATTATTGCTTAAATCTTTATAAAGGCAGGTTAATTCTTCTTCAATGGAGAACAAAAATATAAAAAAAGCAAATCTTGCAGGCTTTTGCTACGGAGTCAAAAGGGCAATTGATTTAACTACAAGTATTAAACAGGAAAATCCTGATATGAACGTTTTTACGTTTGGTGAACTTATTCATAATAATCAGGTTATTGAAAATTTGGAAAAATTAGGGATAAAAGTTATTCATGACGTCAATGAAATTACTAATCCCGAAAATTCAATTTGCGTAATAAGAACGCATGGTGCTACTCCTCAGGACATTAACAAAATCAGAGAAAAAGGTTGCAAAATTCTTGATGCAACTTGTGTTGATGTTAAAAAGGTTCAGGAAAAAGCAAAATCTTTAATCGAAGAAGGTTATAAATTAATTATTATCGGCAAAATTAACCACCCCGAAGTTATCGGAATTAAAGCCCATGCCGAAGAAAACAGCGATGAAAAATCTATTGTTCTTGCGTCGGTTGATGATATTGAAGAACATTTGGAAGAAATTAAATCTGCTAAAAAAATCGGTATAGTTATTCAGACAACTCAAAAAACCGAAAATTTGCAAAAAATATTAGCTCACGTTGCACAATATGCAAAAGAATTAAAAGTTTACAATACAATCTGCAAAACGACTTCTAATCGCCAAAAAGAAGCAAAAGCATTGGCTAAAGAAGTTGACTTAATGATTGTTGTCGGCAGTAAAACAAGCGCAAACACTTCTCATTTAGCTGAAATTTTAAGCGAAATAACGACAACAATTCATATTGAAACAGAAAAAGAAATTGACAACTACAAAGAACTTATTGAAAAAGCACAAAATATAGGAGTTACGGCAGGCGCTTCAACTCCGGAATATATAATTACAAATGTCATAGATACTATAAAATTGAAAGGAGAAATATAAAATGACAAAAACATTGGAAAAACCGATGACTGAATTTGAAAGATTATTAAACGAATCTTTTAATTATTCATTCAAAGCGGCTGAATTAGTGAAAGGTACTATTGTAAAAATCGACAGTAAAGAAATTCTTGTTGATATCGGTGCCAAATCAGAAGCAGTACTCCCTTTAAGAGAAGTTGCGAAATCAGACTTAGATGGTGAAACTGCATTAAAAGAAGGTGACGAAAGAGAATTTTTAATTCTTAAAGAAGAAGATGAAGAAGGTGTTATTACTTTATCATTGAAAAGAGTTTCTCTTGCCCAAAACTGGGAAAAACTTGACCAAATCAGACAAAACAACGAAACAATTAACGTTCAGGTTGTTGCGTTGGTTAAAGGCGGTGTAGTTGTTGAAGTTATGGAATTAAGAGGTTTCGTTCCTTCAAGTCAATTAAGAACAGGTACTCCGTTTGAAGGTTTAATCGGAACTGAATTGGAAGTTAAAGTTATCGAATCTGATCCTAAGAAAAATAAATTAATCTTGAGCCAAAGACTTGCTTTAGCAGAACAAAGAGAACAAATCGTTGGTGATGTTATCAACAACTTAGAAGTTGACCAGGAAGTTGAAGGTCAGGTTGTAAGAATTGCCGATTTTGGTGCATTCGTTGATATTAACGGTGTAGATGGTTTGCTTCCTATTTCAGAAATTTCATGGCAACGTATTAAACACCCTGCTGATGTACTTCAATTGGGTAAAACAATTAAAGTTAGAATTTTAAAAATTGATAATGACTTAAACAGAATCAGTCTTTCTTTAAAGAGAATGGGCGAAAATCCTTGGACAAAAATCGAAGGTCAATTTAAAGAAGGTCAAGTTGTTACAGGTGAAGTTAATAAAATCACTTCTTTCGGTGCTTTTATTAATATTTTCCCGGGAGTTGAAGCACTTCTTCCTGCAGCAGAAATGGGCGAAGGACAAGTTAATCCTTATAATGTAGTTAATGTCGGTGATGAAATTGAAGTGTTAATTAAACGTTTCACCCCCCAGGAACACAGAATAGGCTTGAGCTTAAAAGACGTTGAACTTGCAAAACGCGGTGAATACGTTCCTGAACCTCATGAAGATGAAGTTATGGAAGAGCAATCTGTTGTAGAATAGGGATTAATAATTTATCTGATAAAATCACGGGTAATGAAAATTGCCCGTGATTTTTATTTGTGTAAAGGATTTAACAAAATTTGACCTTGCTTTATATAAGAAATATAATATAAATAAATGATTTATTATTTATTTATAATAAGATAAACTATAGTAGATATATTATAAAAAGCCGAAGGTGAAGAGATTGCTTAAAAAGCTTACATATATAATTATACCAATATTCTTTCTATTACAAGGGTGTAATTCCTCTGTTTTAACAGGCATTTTACCTGACGATGAATTGAATAATGATGTAACAATTGATATTTCTTCCACTATAGACAATACTCAGACACAAAAAGACGGTGCTGCATTTGAAAAAAATCAGGTAGCAACAGAAGAAGAAATACAATTAAGCGGTAATCTCGCTTCCGTAGATATAGATTCCGAAGGAAGAACTTCACCCTTTGTTCCTTACAGAGAAAGAAACTTAAAATATGATTTAATGAATTTCGGTGATTTGCCTGCACCACCAATAAGCGGAGAACCTGATGAATCAATAAATCAACTTATTACAGCAAAAGTTACAGGCATTATTTATGATGATAAAAGTCCTTCAGCATTAGTAAACGTTTTGGATGACGATTATCTCGTAAAACCCGGTGATAAAATTGAATCTTTTGAGATTGCTACTATTACAAAAGATTATGTGGGAATTAAAACAGGCTCTAATATTTACCGTGCGAAAGTCGGTGATATTGTTGACGGCGAAATGTACGGTACCGGAGTTTACAATTTAGGACACAGATTTGCAGGACGTAATCATCCTGCAAGAAATGAAGATATTGTGGTTGTTAAAATGAAAAAAGATTCTTCAGAAAAGAAAGGTGAACCTGAAAACTTTAATAATATGAGTTTACCTCCAATTCCTGAAATAAATACTATATTACCTAAGGTGAAGTTAGATAAAGATATAGATTTACCTGCACCTCCAATACCGGATACTAATTAGCTTTGAGGAGTTTTATATATGCTAAATAAAAAAATACCCAAATTATTAATAGGATGTTTGACGGCAGGTGTAATAGCCGCAGGCTCTTGTTATGCAATTGACAAGGTGCGCTACACTAATACGCTTCCTACAACAAGAACAAGTCCTATGCCACAAAATCTAAAGAGTAATGATTTTTCTATGCCATTACTTGAAGGCGGAGTAAGTATTACACGTTCGCCTCGTCTTATAACAATGAGTTTAAGAGAATCTGATACAAAACAAGTATTAAGAATGTTAGCAGACAAAGCAGGCATGAATATTATCATGCACGAATCCGTATCAGGAACCGTTACTTTGGATTTGGTTAACGTAACTTTAAACAAAGCATTTGAATATGTTATGGTAATGAATGATTTAGCATATTGGGTTGATGGTAATACTCTTATTGTTTCTTCAAAAGAAGCTTCAAAAGAACTTGCTTTTGCCCAACAAAAAATTAAAACTTTTGATGTTAAATACGAAAATGCAGGCAGAATTGCCGAATTCTTAAATAAAAATATTTATAACAAATTAAAAAATCCGGGATTAAGCTCTGATGAAATTGCAACTTCAAACCCTAATACAAACCAGGTTATGATTATTGGTACTGATAAAGATTTTGAAGTTGCGAGAAAAATCATTGCTCAATTTGATAAAAAAACAGAAACAACTATGTTTAAAGTTAATCATATGGCACCGGGTAAAATGGCAGGAATTGTTTGTCATAAAGTATTTAAAACAGATGATATAAAAGATGAAGATAGTGATAACGAAGGTAAAGGCGGTGCTAAAATTGCATGCACTTCAAAAGATATTGAAGGAAGTGAAGTTGAAGGAAGTTTCTCATCTTTTAAAAGTACCGGTATGACGGTTACTTTTTACCCTGATAACGGAACAATCGGTGTTACCGGTGCAACAAAAGAACAATTAGACTTTTTCTTTAAAAA
>JAKSUS010000112.1 GCA_024408745.1 Candidatus Gastranaerophilales bacterium
CCCGAAGATAAACTTCCTGTTTTATTACCGACAGATGTTGATTTTAAAGCGGAAGGTCAATCTCCTATTGTTACCTCAAAAACTTTCGCTGATACTGTTTGTCCGATTTGCGGTCGTCCTGCAAAAAGAGATTGCGACACAATGGACACATTTATTTGTTCAAGTTGGTATTATTTAAGATATACAGACCCGCATAATGATAAAATGCCTTTCTCTAAAGAAAAAGCAAATTATTGGATGAATGTTGATCAGTATGTCGGCGGTATTGAACATGCTATTTTGCACTTGTTATATTCAAGATTTTTCACAAAGGCAATGAGAGATTTTGGTTTGGTTGACATTGACGAACCGTTTAAAAATCTTTTAACACAAGGTATGGTTTTAAAAGACGGTTCAAAAATGAGTAAATCAAAAGGAAAGACAGTTGACCCTGATGAAATATTTGAACAATACGGTGCTGATACGGCAAGATTATTTATTATGTCAGATTCACCTCCGGAAAGAGATTTCGACTGGTCTGATGCAGGTGTTGAAGGCTGCTATAAATTCTTAAATAAAGTTTGGAGATTAATTTATACGGTTCAAAACAATTTGGACATCTCTAACCTTACTTATGAGCACTCTGCACTTTCAAAAGAAGCTAAAACTTTATCAAGAAAAGTTCACCAAACAATTAAAGGTGTAAGAGAAGATATTAAAATATTCCAGCTCAATACTGTTATAAGTAAAATCAGAGAATTGGTAAGTGCAATATCTGATTTTGCACAAAATAAACAGGAATATTCAAAAGATGAAAAAGTGGTTTTGAATGAAGCAATAGTTGTTTTAATAAAACTTCTTGCACCTGTTACTCCGCATTTAAGCGAAGAAGTTTGGGAATTATTGGGCAACAAAACTTCAATTTTTGAAGAAAACTTCCCTGAACATATTGAAAGTTATACGGAAGCCGATACAATTACTTTGGTTTTACAAATAAACGGTAAAACGAGAGATAAACTTGAACTTCCTGCTAATGTTTCAAAAGAAGAATGTGAAAAATTAGCACTTCAAAACGAAAGAGTTCAAAAATTCTTAGAAGGCTTAAATGTAATAAAAGTAATTGTTGTTCCTCAAAAATTAGTAAACATAGTTGCTAAATAGTAAGACGTAATAACGAAAAATGCTCTGCCAAAAGCAGAGCATTTTTTATTGAAATAATTTAATTTTTAAAAATATCTAAAACCTTATCTCTGTCTACTGTTACCTGTTCTTTTGACTGAAGATTTTTAACCGTAATTTTATTTGCTTTAATTTCATCTTCACCTAAAATAACGGCAAAATTTGCACCTGATTTTAATGCTTTTTCAAAACCTTTTGAAAAGTTCTTTCCCTGCATATCAAATTCAGTTTTAATATTGTTTTCTCTCAATAATTTTGCCACTTTTAAAGTTTCATTTAAATCCTGACAAACTATATAAGCATCAAGTTGTTTTGCATTTACATCAGGAATTAAAGCCATAAGCCTTTCCATTCCCATAGCCCAACCAACTGCAGGAGTTGGAACTCCTCCTAAAGTTTGAACCAATGTGTCATATCTTCCGCCACCGCAAACCGCATTTTGAGAGCCTAAAGAATTGCTTTTTATCTCGAAAACCGTTCGGTTATAATAGTCTAAACCTCTAACAAGAAGTTTGTTAACAGTATATTTTATATTTAAAGCATCTAAATAACTTTTTAATTTATCAAAATGTGCCTGACAGTCCTCACAAATAAATTCGGAATTTATAACATTTCTAACAGCTTCTGTTGCAAGGTAACTTTGACATTCAGGGCTTTTGCAGTCTAACATTCTTAAAGGATTTTTTTCATAACGCATTTTGCAATCATCACAGAAATTTTCAAGCATAGGTTTTACTGCTGCTTTTAATTTTTCTCTGAAATTACTTCTGCATTTTTCACACCCTAAAGAATTAATTTCTAATTCTAAATCGTTTAAACCGATTTTATTAAGGAAAGCAATTGCAGTTGAAATAACTTCCGCATCACAAGATGGATTTTCCATTCCGAAAACTTCAACTCCTACCTGATGAAATTGTCTTTGGCGCCCTGCCTGTGGCCTTTCATATCTAAACATCGGACCTTTATAAAAAAGTTTAACTGGAGGACTGATTCTGTGCATGCCATGTTCAATATAAGCACGAACAACCCCTGCTGTATTTTCAGGTCTTAAAGTTAAACTGCGTTCTTTTTGAACAAATGTGTACATTTCTTTATTAACTATGTCGGTAGAATCACCAACTCCTCTTGCAAATAGTTCAGTTGCCTCAAATATCGGGGTACGAATTTCGGTATAGTTTGCATTTTCAAAAACCTCTCTCATTGCTTGTTCAACAAAATGCCATTTTGCTGTTTCCTGCCCAAATATATCTTTTGTACCCTTTTGTGCGGTTATCATTTATTTTCCCTTCCGTAAATATCTTTAAATCTTATAATATCTTCTTCTATAAGTTTATCACCAAGTTGAACTTCAATAATTTCCAAGTCATCAAAGAACGGGTTTTGCAAAGAGTGTTTTGCCTTTAATGGTATATCAATACTTTGCCCCGGATTTAAAACATACTCTTTATCTTCCAATAAAATTTTAGCCTTGCCTGATAAAACAACCCAATGTTCACTTCTATGGTTGTGCATTTGATAACTTAACTGTTGTCTTGGTGAAAGGTGAATAATTTTTGTTAAAAAGCCTTCGCCCTGTTCTATACACTTATAATATCCCCACGGACGATAAACTGTTTTGTGAACCATGTACAGGTCATTGTTTGTTTTCTTTAAATCGTTATAAACATCTTTAACTTCATGCGTTTTATTTTTATCACAAACCAAAACCGCATCTGATGTTTCAACAACAACAAGATTATTAACTCCTATTGCGCTGACTAATTTAGAATTGCCGAAAATTAAAGAATTTTTACATTTTTTTGCAATAACTTTTCCTGCAATAGCATTTCCATGTGTATCTTTTTCTTTTACATCATAAATCGCTTCCCAAGAACCTAAATCTTTCCAGTCACTTTCTAACGGGAGCATTACAATGTTATCTGATTTTTCCATTAAAGCATAATCAATTGAAATATTAGGCATTTTATCATAAGACATAAAGGGAATATCTGTTGTTTTATCAAAATCAATTTCGCTTAAAACGCTCTCAATTTCCGGCATGTATTTTGACATTTGTTCTTTGAAAGTTGAAATTTTGAACATAAACATTCCGCTATTCCAAAAGTGACTGCCTGATTTTATATAATCTTCAGCGAGTTTTTTGTCGGGTTTTTCCGTAAATTGTTTAACCTTAAATGCTTTGTTATTAATTTTTTCAACGTCTTTATCTTCAATAGTTTCAATGTAGCCGTAACCGGTATCTGCAATAACGGGGGGTACTCCGAATGTTACAATATAACCTTTTTTAGCCAAATTTTCAGCATTTTTCATACAATCGGCAAATTTTGAAATGTTTTTGATTATGTGATCAGACGGAACAACTAAAACTATTTCATCATTATTTTTAGCAAGTTTTTCAACAAACTTCATTGAGCAGGCTATTGCAGGAGCGGTATCTTTAGAAACAGGCTCCGATAAAACATTTTCTTCTATAACTTTTTTATTAAGTTGAATTTTTACGTTTGCTGCAAGTTCAACATTTGTACTCAAAATTATTTTAGATGGTTCAACAAAAGATGAAATTCTTTCAAAAGTTGCCTGCAATAAACTTGTATTATCGGTTAATTTTAAAAGTTGTTTTGGATAAAACTCACGACTTATTGGCCATAATCTTGATCCGCTTCCGCCTGCTAAAATAATAACGTGCATTTACCCCTCCTTATAAATTATTTGCTGCAAAAGAATTATAAACAGTTGAAGATATAGAATTAATTAACGGACGTGCAGAATAATCATTCCATCTTCTTTTTACCATAACGGTAATAATATAACGTCTGCCGTTAGGCATCGTAACAACACCGACATCACCGAGCATTTCTCCAATGTCGCCTGTTTTATGTATTAACATCGCACTATCAGGAATACCTTGTTTTAACAAACTTGTATTTTTAACCTTGCTCATAATTTCGACAATTCTTGAGCGATTTTCCAAACTCAAAAAGTCCGGATTATCGGCATTGTATAAAATAGTCGCCATATCTTTCGGCGTTGTAACGTTTGTTCCGTATAAATCAGGGAGCCATGTTCTGATATAAGTTTTTGAAAAGCCCCAATTTCTTAAAGCAGAATTCATTTCCTGAGCACCGCCGACAGCTGACAAAATCATATTAGTTGCGGTATTATCGCTTGTCCTTATCATATAATTGGCTAAATCGTTCATCTCAAAAGTTGCACCTTCCGGACGATATTGCAAATAGCCTGTCCCACCTGTTCTGTAATATGGTGTCATTTTAAATTTTTCGTATAAAGCTAAAGCCGTTGTTTCTATTCTTTTAAACATGTGAAGCAAAATAGGAACTTTAA
>JAKSUS010000113.1 GCA_024408745.1 Candidatus Gastranaerophilales bacterium
GTACCCGCAGGCAATAACGGAAAACCGACCGTGTCGGCAAAAAATTGCACCCTACGATTTTTCAACTAATATTATTTTTTGTAGTATAATCATTTTGCAAAGAGAGGTTTTAATTTATGACAAAATTAAGATTGCCTTACGTTCAAACAAGACGCGATGCGTGGGTGGAAATAAATTTAGCAAATATTGAGCACAATTTTTTAACTTTAAAAAATTACTGTCATAAAGATACCAAAATCTTTGCAATAATAAAAGCTGACGGATACGGTCATGGCGCAACAATGATTGCTCCGCAACTTACTGCTTTGGGAGTAAACGGTTTTGGCGTTGCTTCCGTTGATGAGGGCATTGAGTTAAGACAATCGGGTTCAAACGTTCCTATTTTAGTTTTGGGCTCCGTTCCCTCTTGGTCGTTTATTTCTGCCGTTCAAAACGATATAGAATTATCCGTTTTCACCGAAGAACATATTAAATCAGCAATTCAGAGTTTTGAACATACCAAAAAACCCGTTAAAGTTCATATAAAAATTGATACGGGAATGAACAGAATAGGTTTGAATTACAAAGATGCACCTGAATTTATAAATAAAATTTTAAATACAAAAGAAATTGAAATTTGCGGAATATTCAGCCATTTAGCGTGTGCCGAAGATGAAGAAATTACCAAAATGCAAATAGAAAGATTTAATTTCGTAAGAGAACAATTTCCGCAATTTCCTGCACATATTTTAAATACCGCAGGGATAATGAGTTATCCCGATTGGCAGTTTTCTGCTATGAGAGCAGGAATAGGAATTTACGGGTTAATGCCGGATTTACCTAAAGGTGTTAAAGCACCTGATTTAAAACCGGCCATGAGTTTAAAAGGCAGAATTGCACACCTGAAAAACGTTGCCGAAAATGAAGGTGTCAGTTATTCTTACACTTATAAAACAACTGCAAACACAAAAATAGCAACTGTTCCTATCGGTTATGCAGACGGGGTTTCAAGAGGTTTATCAAATAAAATCTTCGGTCTTATTAACGGCAAAAAAGTTCCTCAAATCGGCAATATTACTATGGATCAAATGATGTTTGACGTTTCGGACGCAGGTGAAGTTAATATCGGTGATGTAATAACTCTTATCGGTGAAGATGAGGGTGAAGTCATAACAATTGATGAATGGGCAAAACTGCTTAATACTATCCATTACGAACTTACGTGCAGATTAAAAGTAAGGTTGCCGAGAGTATATACTCGTTAAATCATATTGTTCTTGAGAACTATAAATTTATGTTCTTACGTTGTATTTAAAATGCTGACGGATTATCTTAGTATAATCTTGAAGAGCATATTTAACCGATACCTGCCAAATGAAGGCAGGCTTTTTATTGGGTAAAATCTTATTAAATATTATTGTTTCTGTAATGGCATAATGCGATTGCTATTGCATCAACGGTATCATCAAGTTTTGGCATGTTAGTATTTAAAGCAAGTGCAGTCATTTGCTTTACTTCATCTTTTGTTGCACGTCCAAAGCCTGTTATGGTTTGTTTAACCTGAAGAGGAGTGTATTCGGATAAAGGAATGTTGTGTTTTGCAAGAGCCATTATGATAACTCCTCTTGCCTGAGCAACAGGAATAACCGTTTTTAAATTTTTAAAATAAAATAACTGCTCAATAGATGCAACATCAGGTTGATATTTCTCAATGATGATATTTATATCGTCAAAAAGTTCAGCCAATCTTTCTTGTGTCGTTTTATTTTTAGATGTTTGTATGGAACCTGATGCCAAAACTTTTATATTATTATTTTCACAAGATAATAAACCGTATCCTGTTATTGCTATTCCTGGGTCTATTCCTAATATAAGCATTATTTTGTTCTCCTGTTGTGTTTATTATACAACAAATTATCTTAACAAAACTAAATATTTTATATTTAACTAAGCAATAAAAAATATATATTTTACTTTATTAATACATAGAGAGCATGATTTTTAATCGAGAGGAGACATCCAAATGGCAGTAGGATTTTCATTTTTACAAAAAACAGCATCAACACAAAGCAATACAGGTGCAGCAAAAGCAAGTGCTGCAAAATCAAATAATAATCAAAACGCATCTTCTGTTTTTGCACAAAATCCACAAGGAAATAAAGCAGCATCAAATAAAGAAGATATGGCATCAATGAAAACATCAGATTTTATTAAAGATGCTTATAATAATAAAGCAGGTGATGTTAATATTCAAAATCATAACGGCGAAGATGAAACACAACCTGATGGTGTAACATTACCGTTAACAGTTGAATACAATAACCAAACATTTAATTCACACGGTAAAAACTTTGAAGAAATGGTTAAAGAAATTTCAAAACAAACTCATGACAGCACTTGTAAAGTTGAATCTGAATTGAAAAAGAAATATACATCAGTTACAGGTGGTTCAATCAATATGAGCGCATAATAATCAGCACGATACACAGAAATAAAATTAAAAATTCTTGTCTTTTATGACAAGAATTTTTTTGTATTTTAATATCTTTTATTTTTTTAAATTTCATAATATTATGTTAAAAGAAATAAAATTTATGAGGAAAACTTTATGGATATTGTTTCAATCAGAGGTGCAATTACAGCAGACAATAATACGATTAAAGATATAACCGACGCAACGGTAGAACTTTGTAAAGAAATTTTAGATAAAAACAATATAAAAACAGATGATATTGTTAATATTATATTTTCAATGACAAAAGATTTGAATGCAGTTTATCCCGCAAAAGCCTTACGAGAAAAATTTGATGTTAAGGATATTCCTTTGTTTTGTACTCAGGAAGCGGATATTCAGGACTCTTTATCTATGTGCATAAGAGTTTTAATTACGGTAAAATCTTCTTTAAATAAATCAGAGGTTAAACATATTTATTTAAAAGAAGCAAAAAAATTAAGACCTGATTTGTTAAAATAATTGATTTCAAAGCAATTATAGACGTTAAATGCATTTTATTTTACTGTTTTTTTCCATGCTAAAATTATTTCATGTTTATAATTAATGCAATTAAAAAAATCAAAAATTCAAAAAGAACGTTGTTTACTACTCCGGCGCATTTACAAAGTTCTATAATCCCTGCAGGTTTAAAAAATCTTATCGGTTATAAAGCTTATCAGGCTGATTTTTCGGAAGTTGAAGGATTGGATAATTTAAAAAAACCTGAAAATTGTATTTTAAAATCACAGGATAAAACCTCAAAAATATATAATACAAAACAAACTTTTTATCTCACAAACGGTTCCAGCAGCGGTATTTTAGCAATTATGCTTACCGTATTAAAAGAAAATGATAAAGTTTTAATTGCAAGAAATGCTCATGAAAGTATTTTTAACGGTTTGGTTTTAACGGGAGCAAGACCTGTTTGGTTTTTGCCTGATTATGATGAAAAATTTGATATTGCAAAAGGCATAACTCTAAAACAAATACAAAATGAATATGAGAAAAGCAAAGATATAAAAGCATTAATTATTACAAGTCCGACTTACGAAGGAATGGTTAGTGAAATAAAAGAAATCGCTAACTTTTGCAAAGAAAAAAATATATTTTTTATCGTTGATGAAGCTCATGGTGCTTTGTTTGGTTTTCATGATAAATTACCTGAAAGTTCAATTAGTTTAGGTGCTGATGCCTGCGTTCAATCGTTGCATAAAAATACTCCTTCTTTAACGGGAACTGCTCTTTTACATTTATCAAAAACAACGAAAATTAACTCTTTTGATATTCAAAGAAATTTAAATCTTATTACAACAACTTCACCTTCCTGGCTTTTAATAGCTTCGATTGAAGGTGCTATTGAATATTTAAATAGTTCAAAATGTAAAAAAGATATTGATAAATTAATAAATAATATAGAAAATCTAAAAAATAATAACTCTGATTTTGAATTTTTAACTAATCAAAATTACGATATAACAAAACTTTTAATTTCTAAAAAAGGTTTTTCGGGTGAAGAATTGAGTGATTTTTTATTTGAAAACAATATTGAAGATGAATTAGTTACAAGTAATTCTGTTTTGTGTCTTTGCGGAATCGGGACAACCGATAAGAAATTTAAAAAATTAAATAAAGTTTTAAATAAATTTAACAAAAAACCTTTAAATAACATAAATAAATTTGATTTTTCACTTCCCGTTATGAAAATGATACCAAAGGAAGCTTATAATTCGGAATATAAAATCATTGAAAAAAACAATTCTGTCGGAAAAATTATTGCCGAAAATATTACGCCTTATCCCCCTTGTGTTCCGATATTAATGTCAGGTGAAATTATTGAAGAGAAACATTTGAAATACTTGAATGATAAAATACAAATTATAAGAAAAGATTTATAATAATTCTTTTGAAATAACGTATTGTAAACTTAATGAAAGTTTAAATTTTTTATGTTAAGATAA
>JAKSUS010000114.1 GCA_024408745.1 Candidatus Gastranaerophilales bacterium
GCAATATTTTGTATTCTTTCTAAAATGTCTTTTGACATTTCATTTTTTAATTTATCAAGAGCATGCCTTTGCCATTCCTTATAACCGCATTCGTCATGCAAAACGCTGTAAGCAGTTTGCGGATAAGATGAACAGTATAAAGGTTTGTCTTTCCCTTTTTTACAAATGCCTGTCTGATAGTATTTACAACCGTAAAACCAACAATCTTTTTCCGTATTATCAATAACTTTTTGCGCATATTCAAGATCCGTACGAAAAGCCTCAAAATGATTTGTTTGCATATCAACGACATCATTTTCTTTTTCAGCACCGAGAGGTAAAAAAGTCTTTAAAAATTCATCATAACCTAATTTTTTCAGTTCCTCAGGCGAAAATTCGGAATATCTAATCTTGCAACATTTTTTGCAGTTATTGCAAAATGAAGTATTTTTTATGGTTGCAAGTTGCTTTTTTACTTCGCTCTCAGCCTGAATAAAAAACTCTCTGTATAATTTTACCGTTGTATTTTGCTCTTGTTCAATTTCGTTCATGATAACAGTATAACTCAAAAAAGAAGAACAAATAAAAATTTGTTGTTGCTTATTGCACTTTTTCGATTTTTATTAAAAAATTAAATTAAGAAAGAGGAATTTTAAATTGAGTAATTTTTTATTTTTAAAAAAGAAGAATAACGATTTATTTAAAATCGTTTCCGAAGCCGAACAACTTTTCAGAGATGAATATTTTGAACAGGTTATGGTGCAAACAAGACGTTTTGCCGAAAACTTATGCAGGGATTTATTGGAAGATAAAGTTTCAAATGAAGATACTTTTGATGATATTATTAACAAAATAAAAGATAATACGATTGAAAACACTCGCACTCAGGAAGTTATTAAAGATTTGTATTTTATAAAAAAGAATGGAAATAATTCCGCTCACTCTGCAGCAACTAATAAAAACGGCGAAATTGCTTTAGAGTGTTTAGAGTGTGCCTTTGAAATTTCAATATATTATTCACACGTAAAATTCGGCTTTGATGAAGAATTAGACAAAACATTATTTAGCGAAGAACTTTTAATCACCGGCAAACAAACCAAATCAAAATCTGTTAAATCAAATATTAAACCTGAGAAAAAAGCAAAAGCCAAAACGAAAAGCAAAATTAAAAAAGATAAAACCGTAGTTATTAATGAATTAAAAACTTCAAAGACATCAACAAAATCAAATATTGTAAAAATAATTTTTATAACTTTATTATTAATTATTTTAACTATAATAGGACTTTTTATTTATAAATTTTCATAAAAAAGAGCCAAAATTAATTGGCTCTTTTCATTTATAATCATAAATTAAACTATTGTTTTGTATATTCTGCATCAATGACATCTTCGTCATTTGAAGTATTTTCACTTGAAGATGTATCTTGTGCATTATCAGTGCCTTGAGAAGCATCAGCACTTCCTTGTGCTTGTTGATAAGCAGCAGATGAAATTGCATACATTGTTTCCTGAAGTTTATCTGACAATGTTTTGATTTGTTCAATCGGTGCATTTTCATCAATTGCTTTTTGAAGTTCGTTCTTTTCTTCTTCAAGTTTAGTTTTATCGGCTTCAGACATTTTTTCGCCTAAGTCTTTAACTAATCTGTCTGCAGCACCTACCATACTTGAAGCTGTATTTCTTTGTTCAACTTCTTCTTTACGTTTTTTATCTTCTTCGGCATGTGCTTCAGCGTCTTTAACCATTTTATCAATATCAGCTTCCGATAAGTTAGAAGTGTTAGTGATTGTAATGCGTTGTTCTTTGTTTGTAGCTCTGTCTTTTGCACTAACATTAACGATACCGTTAGCATCAATATCAAATGTAACTTCGATTTGAGGAATTCCTCTCGGTGCAGCAGGGATACCGTCAAGACGGAACATGCCTAAAGATTTGTTATCTTTGCACATTGGTCTTTCACCTTGAAGAATGTGAATATCAACAGCTGTTTGGTTATTTTCTGCAGTTGAGAATACTTGTGATTTACTTACCGGAATTGTAGTATTTCTCGGAACAAGTGCAGTCATAACACCGCCCATTGTTTCAATACCTAATGTTAAAGGTGTTACGTCCAATAAAACGATATCTTTAACTTCACCTGCCAATACACCTGCCTGAACTGCAGCACCAACCGCAACAACCTCATCAGGGTTTACTGATTGGTTTGGTTCTTTGCCTGTGTATTCTTTAACTAATTCTTGAACTTTCGGAATTCTTGTTGAACCACCGACTAAAACAACTTCGTTAATATCACCTTTAGAAAGTCCTGCATCTGATAATGCTTTTTCCATCGGAGTTTTACATCTATCGATTAAATCAGCGGATAATTCTTCAAATTTTGCTCTTGATAATGTTAAGTCTAAGTGTTTAGGGCCGTTTGCATCAGCAGTGATGAACGGTAAGTTAATATTTGTTTCAACTACTGAAGATAATTCGCATTTTGCTTTTTCTGCTGCTTCTTTAAGTCTTTGCATTGCTTGTTTATCAGCACTTAAATCAATGCCTTCAACTTTTTTGAATTCATCACATAACCAGTTAATGATTTTTTGGTCAAAATCGTCACCACCTAAGTGAGTATCACCGTTTGTTGATAATACTTCGTAAAAGCCGTTTGCGATTTCAAGAATACTAACATCAAAAGTACCGCCACCTAAGTCAAATACCAATACTTTTTCTGTTTCTTTCTTTTCTAAACCATATGCCAAAGCGGCTGCAGTCGGTTCGTTGACAATTCTTAAAACATCTAAGCCTGCAATTTTACCGGCATCTTTTGTTGCTTGTCTTTGAGCATCATCAAAATAAGCAGGAACCGTAATAACTGCAGATGTAACTTTTTCACCTAAATATTTAGAAGCATCATCAGCTAATTTTCTTAAAATCATTGATGAAATTTCTTGCGGAGTATAATCTTTTCCGTCAATGGAAACTTTGTAATTATTACCCATTTCACGTTTAATACTGCTTACTGTTCTGTCAGGGTTTAAAATTGCCTGTCTTTTTGCAAGTTGTCCGACAAGTCTTTCACCTGATTTTGAAAAGCCAACGATTGAAGGTGTTGTTCTTGAACCTTCTGCGTTAGCGATAACTGTAGGTTTACCGCCTTCCATAACTGCAACTACTGAGTTAGTTGTACCTAAGTCTATACCAATTGTTTTTGCCATATTTTTATCTCCTTATATTGCTTCACAATTTCTCATATTCTTATTAAAGCAGTAATTTTTTAAAATCTTAAAAATCTCAACAAAAAATTAATATTTTAGTTTTTATATTTATTTAATAATTTTTAACTTCTTAAAAATCAAGCAAATGTATTATCTGTAATATTAAAAATAGTGATATGATAAATATGCTAATTATAATTAGGATATTTATTAATTAATGATACCAAAAGACTTAGACATAGAAGAATTTGCCAAAGCACTATCAGGACAGGCAGGGGAATTATTTCCTCCGGAACTTCCGGATGCGTTGAAACAAACTGTCATTCAGGTAGTTTATAACTTTATAAAAATCGCAGGAAATGCTCTGAATGGTGAAGCAAGAGAATATAATCAGGATGAAACTATTCTTGTTTGCCAACTTGTCGGCGAATGGATGTATCATAAAGGCATTGACAACTATAAAAACCAAATTCCTCAAGAGTATTGGGAACCGATTTTGCAACAAATCGCTTTTGCTATTTTTGAAAGCGCAAAAAACGCAGTTAACGAAGGTAAACCTCAAGACGATATAATAACAATTGCGGAAAATGCAGTTAATGCAACATATCATGATTGTCTGCAACAACTTGCAAATGAAAATAAACTCGCTAAATCAGTTGATGAAATGATGAATCAGTCAAACTTACATGATTATGTTGAAGAAAATTACAAAGAAGAAGAAGTATCGCCAGTCCAGGAAGAGAAAGATTTAAAAATGATGACAATGGCATTATTTTTTAAAAGTTTGCCTCCGGATGAAGTCGGTAAATTGGTAAAATTATTAAACGAAGAGCAACGCAGACAAATTGTAACTTATATACAAATGCAGGATTTGGAAAAACTGGTTGATCCTGTAATTTACAATAAATACTTAGAAAAATTTAATAATTTCATGCCTAAAGTCCAGCAAAAGAAAAAAAGAAACTCAATGTTTTCAAGGATAAATAAATCATTTGAAAACATTAAAGAAAATGATTTGAATATTTTAATTTCTAAAGAACGAAAAAATGTTAAGAACTTTTTGTTAAGAGTATATAGTGGTAAAATAAAAGAGGAGGATATTTTCCCCATGGATTTAACCAATACAATTATTGACTATACTATACAAAAAGTGAAAACTAATGAGAATAAAGAAGAAAAAGAGCAATAACACAAATAATGAAGATATAAATTCTAAAATAACTTCTGAAGAAAAAACTGAACCAAAAGA
>JAKSUS010000115.1 GCA_024408745.1 Candidatus Gastranaerophilales bacterium
CACTAAAATTAGTGACAAATTATCGCACATAAAATAGCAAAAATTTGTGCAATAAATGGAATAATAAACCAAGCGCTGATTTTTGGCGGAATAAATTTTATTGATTCGGTCAGAGGTGTTGCACAAGTTATAAGTCCGAAAGTTACCATAAACGATAGTTGAAAACCGATATCAGTTAATAAAAGCGGATTATAAATCAGTAAAATTGCACAAACAAAAAGTAAAACAACATTATTATTTGCCGTTCTGTCAAGGAGTTTACCGAGCAAAGCAAGTTCTATCATCCATGTTGCTCTTGTAACGGAAGGTGGCAGACCTGTCATAAAAGCATAAAATAAAACAACAATTCCGCCCGAA
Source organism: Candidatus Gastranaerophilales bacterium (assembly GCA_024408745.1). Classification (GTDB taxonomy): domain Bacteria; phylum Cyanobacteriota; class Vampirovibrionia; order Gastranaerophilales; family JAILCC01; genus JAILCC01. The sequence goes on from JAKSUS010000115.1 coordinate 358, forward strand.
ATTATTACAAAATTATACGGTAATCTTAATCTTATAAGTATGAAAAACCAAATACCGAAGATAAAAGCAACATTCATGCCTGATGCGGCAAGAAGATGATATAATCCCGAGTCAATAAAAATCTTTTTTAACTTCGCTGACGGCTTTATTGCATCACTTCCAAATACTACTCCGCCTAATATTTCTGTTTTTGCATCAGATAAATATTTATAATGCTCTTTGATGATTTTATCTCTTAAATTATCAATTTTGTTTAAAGTTTTATAAAATAAATCAGGCTCTTTATCTGATATTTCAAAACTGTTCACATAAGAAAAAGTAAATACATCAAGTGTTGCAAGATATTTCCCGTAATCAAATTCCCCCTCATTTGTTGCCATTTGGGGAACAACAATATTTGCTTTTATTTTTAAATTGTTGCCTCTTGAAATTTTATAATTATTATCAAACTTTAAATAGGCTTGTGTTTTTGCTTTTACATTTCTTTCGTATCCTTGTAAATCAATTATTTTATTAACTTCAAAGAAAAATTTTGTTTTACCCGTTGCTGTTTTTTCAGGAAGAGTTGTAACAATACCTTCCATTGTTATTTCATTCTTATCAAAACCCGTTAAAACATCCGTAATAGGTTCACGATAGTGTGTATAAAATGAGGTCAAAATAAAAAATAAAACAGCAATAGCAGCAAATACTTTATCAAAATGTTTTTTGTAAAGTGCATAAATTATGTAAGCAATAAAAATTGGTGCAATAAGGAGCATTTTATTCCAAAGAACTGCACAAACCGCCCCGATTATTGCCAGACAAATTATTGATGTTAAGTAGTGCATGTCTTTTTTCATAGTTTATTCGTTATAAACCCATTTTTTGCGGCTAAACCATTGAATTGCACTCAATATAAGAATTATTCCAAATAAAACATACGCAATTGCTGAAGCTTTACCGATTTTGAAAAATTCAAACGCATTTTTATACATATAATAAACGAGTACTGATGTTGAGTTTTCGGGTCCGCCTTGTGTCATCAGGAATATTAAATCAAATACCTGAAATGATGAAATCGTTGTAATTAAAGAAACAAATAAAATTGTAGGACTGAGCATTGGACAGGTTACTTTTAAAAATTTTGAAACTCCTGTCGCTCCGTCAATTTCTGCTGCTTCATTAACATCATCAGGAATATTTTGCAGTCCTGCAAGCATTAAAATCATATTGTAGCCGATATTTTTCCAAACACTTACAAAAATTAAAGCAATCATTGCAAATCTTGTATCGTAAAGCCATTTTATATGGGTGTGAAAAATGAAATTAAATACTCCATAATTAGGGTCAAATATCCAAGCCCAAACAACCGCTAAAACAATCATTGGTGTGATATAAGGCAAAAAATAAAGAGTTTTAAAAGCATTTGCACACTTGATTTTTTCGTTTAACATTACTGCCAAAACAAGCGGAATAATTACTGCAAAAATCGTTGTTATAATTGCATAAATAACAGTATTTAACAATATTTGTCCGAAGATTTTTTCGTTAAAAATTTCTATATAATTTTGAAAACCTACGAAATTCGGAACATTAATCAAATTCCAGTCAAGCAAACTTATATAAAATGATGCACAAATCGGAATAATTATAAAAATTAAAGTTCCCAATAATGCAGGAGCTAAAAACAACCACGCTACATATTTTTCATCATATAAAAACTTTTTCACATTCTTTGCCTTTAAAAATATTAAAATAATTATAACAAAAACAGAAATTAACATTATAAGTCTTTATTTTTATACGACAAGCGCTATAACAAAATTTGATTTTTCTTAAAAAACTCTATATAATTGATTTATAATCGGCGAAATAAAAGAGAGGACTTTAAACATGGATAACAAAATTATTAATTATGTTCCTACCGTTATTGAAAATTCAAGCAGAGGCGAACGCTCTTTTGATATATTTTCAAGACTTTTAAGAGAAAGAATTGTATTTTTGGGAACAGAAATAGATGATATGGTTGCAAATTCAATTGTTGCACAACTTTTATTGTTGGATAGCGAAAACCCTGAAAAAGATATTATGCTTTATATTAACAGCCCCGGTGGTGTAATTACAGCGGGCATGGCAATTTATGATACTATGAACCATATCAGAGCGGATGTTTGCACAATTTGTATCGGTGAAGCAGCAAGTATGGGTGCATTTTTATTAAGTGCAGGAACTCCCGGCAAAAGAATGTCTTTACCACATTCAAGAATTATGATTCACCAACCTTTAGGCGGTGCAAAAGGTCAGGCAACCGATATTGAAATTCAGGCGGCAGAAATCGGCAGAATTAAAAAACAAATGAATGAATTAATGGCAAAACATTGTAACCGTCCTGTTGAAGATTTAATGAAAGATACAGAACGTGATAACTATATGAGCGCCGAAGAAGCTAAACAATACGGTTTAATTGATAAAGTTATTACTAAACTTGAAAAAAAAGAAAAAACTGAAGATTAGTAATTAATTAAATAAAATTTTAAAGCCATACATTTGATAAAATGTATGGCTTTTTTCATGTTTAATATTACATATCTTTTTTTCTTGTTTGTGCATTTTTAAATACAAAATAACTTTTAAATTAACTTCTGATAATTAATAATATGTTTTCATGCTTTTGGGCAATTTTTTTACGCAACATGTTTTTATTTATGTATAGGGAATATAGTAATTAATTGTTAATTAGGAATAAAAAGGAGTTATTGTTATGACAGATGCAGTTGGTAAGGTAACCATTAGAACAGACGAAGGTTTAAGAGATTTTAAAACATGTACTCAGTATGATGCAAATGCTAAAGATGCAAAAGATAATATAACATTTGATAACAAAAACTATACAAGAGTAAAATTAAGTGATGGCAAATATCATTATATTTTACCTGACGGAGGCAAAAACACTAATACATCAAAACCGGAAAAAGAATATGATGGCGGTTGGTTCTTTAGTTGGGACAGTTCTAAATATGACCAAATCGTTGATATGGGGTTTGGCAAACTCGATGATGTAATGGGAATTACAGAAGCTGATGAAAAGATACTTCCTCCTGAAGAAGATGACGGTAAAATTTCAGGATTTGAAAAATGTATGCGCTTTTTAAAAGGCGGACCTATTGCAATGCTAAAAGGCATGGTAAAACATCCGATTCTTACGGCAGCTGCTGCAGTCGCTTTTAAAGCAGTAGCAGGCATAGCACTTTTTGGTGGTGCTATTACAGTTGGAACAGGTTTATTAGTAGCAGGTCTTGTGGTTGGAGCATGTGTTCTCGGATATGGGATTTATAAAGCATGTAGCGACAATACCAAAACTGATGCGGAAGCAAGAAACGCTTGGGAAAATATAGGTTCAGGTGCTACAACGGTGGCGTTATGCGCATCAAGTTTAATTAAATCAGCACCGAAAGACGGAACCTACAGACCACTTGCACGCAAAATAGCAGACGGTGTTCAAGGTCAGCACATTGATCCGTCTAAAGATAATATTATAAATTCTACAGGTAACTGGTTCCACAGAAGATGGTATGCGCCAGAAGTTTCAGAACAAACAATGTCTCATGTTAATTCAGTTGCAGAACAAGCAAATCAGGCAATCAATATGGCAAGATTATCTGATGCAAAAACTCTTATCTCTGATTTAAGTGCTTTGAGCAAGTGTCAACCATTAGCAGGTAGTAAAACAGAAATAATAGCACAAATAGACAAATTGCAAACGGCTCTTGATGCCGCAAAAGTAGCACACAATATTCCATGGTCAAAATTTATGTTATCTCAAGATGCATTATGGAATAACTTGTTTGACTCTTCTGCAACAGATATACAAAATGCATACAGAAATGCACCGGCTCTTGCGGAATAATTAGTTAGCTTTCTTTTGACCTAAAAGATTTGCAAAAGCATTTCCTATTGTTTGTGAAAAAGATTGTTCCCTCATTTCAGGACTTCTAAACGCTTCATAAGGATTTGCTTTTGGTGTCATATCTATATTATAAGCCTTAGGGTTCGCTCTTTTCGGACCTTCTGCTGCT
>JAKSUS010000116.1 GCA_024408745.1 Candidatus Gastranaerophilales bacterium
TGATATAAATAATTCATTTAAATTTATAAAAAGATCAAATAGAATAAAATCTTAATCGACTTTAACTTTAACTTCTATATCTTCACTTTGGCAGGCAGCAACATAAGCCGCTAAAACAGTTTCGTAAGGAGCATATACAGTTTTTTCTCTGTTTAAAGTAAAAGTATCATTTTCTTTATCTTTTAAATGTATAGTCGCACCTATTAATGGTAAAGGTTCAATCCTTTTAATATCATCAGTATTAACACGTTTATCATTTCTTAAAATTAATGTTCCGTTAAAATTGTTGTTTTTAATTTTACTTATTTGCATTATTAATATTCCTTTAATACTTTTAATGTTTTATAATTTACGAGATATGGTAAATGCTCTTCGGTAATAAGTTCACCGGGTGCTAAAACAAATATTCCCGGAGGACATTCGGCAATTAAATCAACACTTATTCTGCCAACAGCATCTTTTGTTTCAGCAGTTTCATACTCTTTATAAAATGCATCTTTTGGTGACATTTTAATAACAGGTTTTAAAAGCGGCATGAATTTATAATCTTCTAAATATGAAATATCCGTATAATTTTTAGAAGCAATATCTTTTAGTGCATTAATTAAAATTTTAACATCCGTTAATTTTGCACCGATATTTGATAAAATCAAAATACCGTTATCTGTTGAAGCCTCAATTTCTATATTGTATTTAATTCTTAAAATGTTTTCAATTCTTCTCCCGCAAAGATTTTTAATCATAATGTAAACTCTTGCAGGATCTAAATTGAACCCGTCCTCTTCGGTTAAAACTAATATTTTAGGATAATTTCTCAATTCATTTTTAATATAAGTTGCAAAATTAATTGCTTTTTCTATGTTTTGTTGTCCTTCTTCGCTTTGTAAATAACCTCTTGCTGCATCTAAACTGGTTAATAATGTTACCGAAGGACTTGTAGTATGTAATAGTCTTAAATTGTTTTCTATAATTTCAGGATTAATTTTAGAAGTTTTAGATAAACTTAAAATTGAACTTTGAGAAAAACTTCCGCCTGTTTTGTGCATTGAGTGGACAACAACATCAGCACCAAGCTCAAGAGCACTTGTCGGCATTTTGTCTGAGAAATTCCATAAAGCACCGTGTGCTTCATCAACTGCTAAAAGCACATTATATTTTTTACAAATATCAGAGATTGCTTTTATATCGCTGATAACCCCTTCATAAGTCGGACTGGTAATCCAAACCAAATCAACATCAGGATTGTTCTTTAGTTCTGTTTCTATTGTGTGCGGTGAAATTTCGCCCCAGATACTCCATTCTTCGTGCTTTTGAGGGTTAATCCATACAGGAGTAGCACCTGTCATAATTAAGCCTGTTATAACGGAACGGTGGCAATTTCTTCCGATAATTGCTTTTGAATTGGGTTTTAAGCATGACATTGCAATAGCAAAATTACCAATTGATGAACCGTTAAGTAAAAAATATGAATGGCTTGCTCCGAGAGCCATCGCCATTAATTCTTGCGCTTTTTTTATCGGTCCTGTCGCAGGGTGAAGTGTTCCAAAACTGTTAAATTCGTCAGTATTATCAATTAATGCACCTTTTTCCATTATTTTTTTAAATCTGTCTAACAGACCTTGTCCTCTTGTATGACCGGGGATATGGAATTGCAATGGTAAATTGTTTAAACTGTTCTCTAATGCATCAACTAAAGGTGTAGAAACTTGTTCGTTTTCTTTAATTTGTTTGCTGCTTAAAATTTCGTTGCTTACAGGCTGTTCAAAAGAATTTTCCAAAATTCAAACCCTTAAAAATCACTAACATAAAATATAAAAGCATAAATTAAAAATTTTTGCCATACAATTTTATATAATTTTTACAATAAGAAGTCAAAAAAAATCCTCCTTGTGAGGAGGTAAACACTTTTTGGTATTTAATCACCGTTTGTGTTCGTGAAGGTAGTGTTAGGTTATATTAGTTTTAATCTTACGTTATTAGTATCATTTTATATTTATATAAAAAATTTTTAATCAAAATAATTGTTAATTTAACGAATTAATATTAAGAAATATTAACAAATAAGTTAAGTTTTATTAACAATTACTTAAAAAAATCCAAATTTCTGCAATTTATAATTTTAATATGTTTTTATATCTATAAGAGAACATAGATGGAGTAAAAGTTGGCATGACAAATTCAGTATCAAATGTAAGTTTTAAGTATTCAGGTGATAATTCTTCAAATCAAACACAAATTGAAGAACAAAATAAAGCTTTAGATCAGGAAACTATTTCTTTTGAAAAACAAACCCAAGAAGCACAAGAAAAGAAAGAAAAAACTAAAGCACTTGTTGAAAAAGAATTAAATGCAACACCAATAAGATTTGGCATGGTTGCAACTCCTGAGCAAACAGCAAAGGCAGGAGCAACTGTTCCCATCGGACAATCTACAGCGAAAACTATTGATAAATTCAGCGTTGACAAGATTTGCGCTGATATAGACGGATTCGAAGAAGTAAAAGATGATTCAAGTATAAAATCAATGATTGCTAATTTTCTTGGCAAATTTACCGTAAACAGTACTGAAACAAATTCTGCACCTAAAACATCTGCTGCAGGGTTATTAGATGTTCCGGGCATGCCGCCTATGTCTGATGAAGATGTTGCAGCACTTCAAGCAGTTGGTGTTGATTTCTCACAACTTCAAGGATTAACTCAAAAATCAGAAACAGATAAATCACAAGCAGAACAATTAAAAGATAAACAAGCATCATTTGGCAGAATGCAGGAAATTCAAAAACAAATGAATGATCCTAATGTCTCACCTGAAGTTAAAGCAGAATTGATGAAAGAAGCAGGAGTGTTATTATCATCAACTCCAAAAGCACAAGATACACTTCCTGCAGGCATTGTTAATACTTCATCAGCATTAGCCGAAAATATGAGTGCTGAAGATATTCAGGCAGCAATGAGTTTTGTTCAAAGTCATGCAACAGGCATTGATGATGAAGATCCTGATTTCAAAAAGTTACCTGATAATGTTCAAGGTTATATACGTTCAGTTGCAAGTGACGCAAAGGCAAACAAAGATAACGGTGTAAAACCGGCTGATTATAATGTTAAAAAGCCTGATGAAATTGACGGATAGTTAAATATAGCTTGCTATCATATCACCCATTTCAGATGTTCCGACAAGTTTCATACCGTCAGACATAATGTCTTCGGTTCTGTAACCGTCTTTTAAAACTTGTCTTACGGAGTTTTCAATACTTTGTGCTTCTGCATCAAGATTAAAACTGTATTTTAACATCATTGCAGCAGATAAAATAGTTGCAATAGGATTTAATCTATTTTGACCTTTGAAATCGGGAGCGCTTCCATGTATCGGTTCGTACATTGCAACACCGTTTTCAGACAAACTTGCACTCGGTAACATTCCTAATGAACCTGTAAGCATTGAAGCTTCATCGGACAATATATCACCGAATAAGTTTTCCGTTACGATTACGTCGAATTGTTTCGGGTTTCTTATTAATTGCATTGCTGCATTATCAACGTACATGTGAGAAAGTTCAACTTCAGGAAATTCTTTTGCAACTCTCAAAACGACTTCTCTCCACAATCTTGAAACATCAAGAACGTTTGCTTTGTCAACAGAGCAAAGTTTTTTACGTCTTTTCATTGCAACTTCAAAGCCTTTTCTGACAATTCTTTCAATTTCACTTTCCGTATAAATCATGTTATTAAAGCCGATTTTTTCACCATTACGATTTTCAATTCCTTTAGGCTCACCAAAATAAGCACCGCCTGTAAGTTCTCTGATAATCATAATATCAACGCCTTCAACAACGTCACGTTTTAATGTTGAGCAATCTGCCAATTCTTCATAAACAAAAGCAGGACGAAGGTTTGCGAATAATTTTAATGCTTTTCTAATTCCCAAAAGTGCTTTTTCAGGGCGAATTGACGGGTCTAATTTATCATACTTCCAATCACCTACTGCTCCTAAATAAACAGCATCAGAGCATTGTGCAAGTTGAATTGTTTCATCCGGAAGCGGTACACCAACTTTATCAATGGCAACACCACCTATTAACCCCATATTAAATTCAAAAGTATGACCGAATTTATTTCCTACTGCTTTTAATGCTTTTAAGCCTTGTTCAATAACTTCGGGACCAATACCGTCACCCGGTAAAACTGCAATTTTAAAATTTGACATTAATTAAATTCTCCTTCAATTTTAAATTAGTTGATTTTAGGAACTCTAAAGAATCCGTCTTCTTCTTCGGGAGCGTTCTTTAACATTTCTTCCCTTGTAAAATCCTGTTTAACTTCATCTTCTCTCATAACATTTGATATTTTGATAGAATGAGCCATCGGCTCAATTCCTGTTGTATCAACTTC
>JAKSUS010000117.1 GCA_024408745.1 Candidatus Gastranaerophilales bacterium
TGATTTGGTCGTAAAGAGAATACGTCATTGCGAGTGAAGCGTGTCTTTTTTTTTTGTTTTTATCCGTATCCGTCTTTATGATATTCCGTGCGTGAAATTGGTCAAATTGGACTTTATTTGGATAAAAAACATTTATTTTGGTTTGAAAAAGTGATGCAAGTAGCTTGTTTGTAAACGAAGTAGCAAAATCCAATATCATCCGTGTTAAAAAGCAGGAAATCTCAGAAAAATTCAAACATTATAAAATTATAAATCAAGTATCAAATTATTCTATTTTCATATTTCATATTATTATGAAAAATACAAAGGTATATAATTCATGTATATAACAAAAATAGCATTAAATACTATTAACAGACAAAATTCATTACAAAAACATACCCAACATAATGCACAAAATTCTATTGAAAATAAACAAACAAATAATTTTAAAAAATGCTCATTAGCAAATTATCAGGCAATGAGTAATGTATCGTTTGGTTTTTTGCTTGATTTAAACCTTACTCCATTATTAAGAGCTGCCAAAAGGGGAAATCTAAATAAAATTAAAAAATTATTAAAAGATGAAAAAATTGATATAAATTTACGAGATAAAGAAGAAAATACTGCATTAATTTGGGCAGTTCGGCAAAATCATCCTGAAGTTGTTAAAGCATTATTGACTCGGCAAGATATTGATATTAATGCAGATAACTTGCATGGTGAAACAGCTGCAAATCTTGCTGCAAGAACCGGAAATATAGAAATTCTCAAAGTATTACTTGAACATAAAAATACAGATGTAAATCAAAAGAACAAGCACCACTATACTCCATTATTATTTGCAGTAAGGAATGGACAAACAGAAGCAGTTGAATTATTAACAGATAAAGGTGCAGATGTCAATGGTTATTGTCATGATACATCACCATTATATGAAGCTATAAAGAATAGTGATTTAAAAACAGCAGAACTTTTAATTAAAAACGGAGCTGATGTTAATTATGGAATAATAGAGAAATTTGGACCTGTTTTTAACATATTAAGTACTGCGATTATAAAATCTGATATAGAAATGTTTAAGATGTTACTTAATGTTGAAAATATCGACCCTAACTCTTATCCAAACGCATTAATTACTGCCATTAATTGCGGAAACAGAGAAATGATTAATGCGTTAATTGAACACCCCAACACTAATATTTATTATGATAAAGAGTTACCATTACGTATAGCTAAAAAGAAAAATGATTTTGAAACAATTAAAGCATTAGAAAAAAGAGATATACAAAATAAAAACGGTAAATTTGCATTAATGTATGTAGGAGAAGATATTGAAAAAGCTAAATTATTAATAGAAAAAGGTGCTGCTATAGATTTGCAAGATAAAGAAGGTAAATCAGCATTAATGTATGCTATTTATAATAATCATGAAAAATTGGCAGAATTATTAATAAATAAAGGTGCAGATATAAATTTGCAAGATAAAGAAGGTAAATCAGCATTGATGTATGCTACTGCGTACAATCAAGCAAAAATAGCTAAATTATTAATCACAAAAGGTGCAGATGTTAATTTACAAGATAAATGGAGCAGGACGCCTTTAATGTATGTAAGGGATCTTGAAACAGCTAAATTATTAATCGACAATGGTGCAAATATAGATTTGCAAGATAAAGAAGGCAAATCTGCATTGATGTATGCTATTGATAATAACCAAGAAAGAATCGCAGAATTATTAATAGACAATTGTGCAGATATAAATTTGCAAGATAAAGAAGGTAAATCAGCATTGATGTATGCAAGAGATGTTGAAATGTCTAAATTACTAATAGATAATGGAGCAAATATAAATTTACGAGATAGGATAGGTAAATCAGCATTGATGCACGCAAAAGATGTCGAAACAACCAAATTATTAATTAATAATGGAGCAGATGTGAATTTACAAGATAAAGAAGGTAAATCTGCATTGATGTATGCTATTGATAATAACCAAGAAAGAATCGCAGAATTATTAATAGACAATTGTGCAGATATAAATTTACGAGATAACAAAGGTAAATCAGCATTGATGTATGCTATTGATATTGACCACGGAAAAATAGCAGAATTGCTAATAAACAATTATGCAGATATAAATTTACGAGATAACGAAGGCAAGTCAGCATTGATGTATGCAAAAGATGTTGAAAGAAGAAGAACAGGATGGTATCCGGATAGTTATAATCTCCAAGAATTATTGAGTCAACATGGAGCTAAATAATTTTAGTAATATTTACTTTCTTAAAAATTTCTATGTTATTTAATCCTAGGAATTTTTAGTCCTAATTTTTTTATAACATCCATTAAATATTCACCTGATTTAAGCTCAATTTTATTAGGACACAAATCATTTTTCATTCCGGTTATAAAGTTTTCCCAATTGTTTTTCATCAGTTCAATAAAACTTTCAGGAGAACCTCTTTTTATATACCTTTCAATCATTTCTGCTTTCATGTCAAGAGAAGGAAAAACCAAAGTATGAGAAATTTGTGCTTCATTTAAAGCATTTCTTACATTATCATGAGAAGAAACAAAAACAACATCTGCACCTTCTGCAATTTTACTTTTTATATGATTTATATAATTTCGTGGAAATTCCGGATGTCTGATTTTAACACCGTTTAAATCCTTTTTTATATTTCCGCTTTCATCTCTTAGCCAAGAAAAATGTGATGAGTCCGAATCGGATACATTAAATCCTTGTTGCGTTAAGCTGTTTTGTGCAAATGTTTTACCTATTCCGGGAAATCCTGAAATTATTGTTGTCATTAGATTAATTCCTTTTGTTTTTATTGCAATTATATAAATCTCGTGAAAAAACATTTTTGCTACTTTAAATAAAATCTTATATCAAGCTCTCTGTTACTTTTTCTCAAATCGACTGTTAATTTACAACACGATTTGAATTGTTGAAAAATCTATTTATTTTTATATAATTTTTTAAACAACTACTTGAAATAAAGTATTTTTGTTATACGATAAAAGCATGTAGAACTTTATGAGGTATAAATGTCAAAAGAAGTAATAGAATTTGAAGGCACAATACAAGAATCTTTGCCTAATGCCATGTTCAAAGTAGTGCTGGAGAACGGGCATCAAGTTCTTGCTCATATCTCAGGTAAAATAAGAAAAAACTTTATAAGAATTTTACCGGGGGACAAGGTGAAAGTTGAACTTACACCGTACGACCTCACAAGAGGACGCATAACTTACAGACTGAAAGGATAAAAAGATGAAAGTCAGAGCATCAGTTAAAAAAATGTGCGAAAACTGCAAAGTTATCAGAAGAAAAGGTAGAGTAGCAGTTATTTGCGACAACCCGAAACATAAACAAAGACAAGGATAGTCGTTTTTCAGAAGATTTAACGCGGCTGCAATAAGTTAAAACTTCTGGAACAATGATGAATGCTTGAAAGTAATTTATGTTTTTATTATTTTATTAATTATTAGTACACTAAATTTGACAAAGGAGTCAAAATGGCAAGATTAGCAGGGGTAGATTTACCTCGTAATAAAAGAATGGTAATAGCATTGACCTATATCTACGGTATAGGACCAACGTATGCCAAAAGAATATTAGAAGCATGTGGTATCAGCGAAGATTTACGTTCTGATGATTTAACAGAAGAAGATATCAGTAAATTAAGAGCTGAGTTAGAAAATTATCACATTGAAGGTGACCTTAGAAGAACAGAAGCGATGAATATCAAGAGATTGAGTGAAATTAACTCATATCGTGGTATGCGTCACAGAAGAAAACTTCCTTGCAGAGGTCAAAGAACTAAAACAAACGCAAGAACAAGACGCGGCAAAAAGACCGGTCCTATTGCGAAGAAAAAAACAGTATAACTTAAGGAGAATATAAAAAGTCATGGCAAAAGTTAAGACTACAAAGAAAAAAGAAAAGAAGAATGTATTACAAGGTGTAGTACATATTCAGTCTACTTTTAACAACACCATTGTAACTTCTACCGATGCACAAGGTAATGCAATAGCTTGGGCATCAGCAGGAACTTGCAGCTTTAAAGGAGCAAGAAAGGGTACACCTTTTGCAGCTCAATCAGCGGCTGAATCAGTTGCAAAAAAATCAATGGATCAAGGTATGAAAAAAGTAGAAGTTTTGGTTAATGGTCCGGGTTCAGGCAGAGAAACTGCTATTAGAGCACTTCAAGCTGCAGGACTTGAAATTACATTAATCAAGGACGTAACGCCAATTCCTCACAACGGATGTCGTCCACCAAAAAGGCGTAGAGTATAAAAAAGTAAAGGAGCCCAAAATTGGCTAGATATACAGGACCAACAAATAAACTTTTCAGAAA
>JAKSUS010000118.1 GCA_024408745.1 Candidatus Gastranaerophilales bacterium
CGGTATTTGTTTCAAATACTAATAGTACTCCTAATATTTATACAATTGATAAATTTGGTGCGCATATAACAAAAACTGATATGATAAAAGATATTATAACAAGATATAGTTTATCGAAAGATAAAACAGTAATGATTGGTGATGCACCAAGTGATGTGATTTCAGCACATGAAGCCGGCATAACTTCTGTCGGAGTTATGTGGGGATATGGAACAGATAAAACTAATTTAATAAAAAACTCTGATAAAATTATGAAATCAATTGGTGAATTTTATAATTTTTAGTTAAATCCCCAACCTTGATAACTGTTTTCTTCTCGCCACCATTTAGGAGTTTCCTTATAATTATTATAATGTCTTGATTTATCGTATTCTTTTTGGTTTTGTTGTTGGTCGTTTTGAGTATTATATTGTTGGTTTTGATAATTGTTATCTCTGCGATAATCAGTTTGATTTCTATTGTAAGAATTATACGGTTCTCTTTGAAGTTTTTGCATTTCATTTGAAAGATTAGAATTATAATCCATAGTTTCATTTCTCATTCGTTGAATATTTTTATTCATACCATCAGTAGAAAGTGTAGGTGAGGAAGCCGGACCTAAAACGGGCTCTGAAGCAAAAGACTTTTGATTATAAGTTACCAAGCTCAATAATATAGCGATAAGAATAAATGTTCTCATGATGAACATATCCTATTAAAAGATTATATATATTATAATAGAACTATTTCTAACAAATATCATCGGATTAAAGTTTTAGACCAAAAGTTTAATTCTTATTTTGCTAAAACAAGTTCTCGTTCTTTTTGATTATCTGATGATATTTGAATTGATGTTGAGTATTTATAATTTTTTCTTTTTATAAAGCTTAAATTTTTTGGTTTATATTTTTTAATTATTTCGCCTAATCTCATGATTATTCTTCTGTATGAACTTCTTGTAGTTTAGCGCCGACTACCCTTTCTAAGTCAGCTACACTAATATTATATTGCAACAAAGCAGCTAAATAATCAAGTCTTGCTGTTCTGTATGTTGTTTCTGAATCTTTTAATTCAATCGCATCACCGACTCCGACACGATATCGACCGTTTGCCAAATCATATTGCTCTTTTGCATGTTTTAGTGATAGGGCGGTGATAGGAATACTTTCTGTCGCATTTTTTAAATTAATATAAGCTTGTTTAACTTGCAGGTAAAGATTTTGTTCTTCTACTTCTAAATCAGCCAAGTCTTTTTGGTGCGTTGCTTTTGCTTCATCCATTTGTTTCTTTAAGAGCATTAAATTTGTATTGCCGTAAACAAATTGTGCGCCGAATTTCCAACCGTAATCATCACTGAATTTTGCACCGCCACCGAGTGAATATGCACCTACTGCTTCAAAATCAGGAAAGAATGCGCGTTTTGATGACCGAACTAACAATTCTGATGCTTTCGCTTTCTTTTGGTATGCAAGTAATGCCGGTCTTGACTCATGTGCTTTTGCTAAAAGTTCATCAAAATTATATGTATATTCCTGCATAACTAATTTGTCTAAAATCTTATAATCATTTTCTTCAGGTAAACCCATAGCATTATTAAGTTTTGCTATGGCAAGTTTAACATCATTTTTGGCTTTAACAAGACCTAACTGTGCATTACCTAAATTATACTCAGCCATTGTTACATCAATTTTGGGTTTTGTGCCGATTTCATAAAATGCTTTTGCCTGTTTTAATTGTATTTCATAGCTTTCAACGGAATCGAGATAAACATTTTCTTTTTCAAGAGCATACAAAACTGCATAATATGCTTCTTTAACGTCATAAACGATAGTATTTATTGTTTCGTCTAAATTTGCCATAGTTGATTGATACGTTGTTTTTGCAATATCTGCAAGTGCTTTAGTTTTTCCGAAATCAAATATAAGCTGATTAACGCTTGAATCAAGAGCATTAAAATAGTTGTATTCTTGTTGTTGTACTTCAAAGTTCAAGGCTAAATATCTGTTTCTTGTATATCCGCTTGTCGCTTTGAAAGTGGGAAAATAATTTGACCAAGCCTGTCCGATTTTTGTTTTATAAATCTCTGAATTACTGAAAGCAGAACGTATTTGAGGATTGTTTTCCAAAGCTTTTCTTATACAATCATCAAGAGAAAAAATAACAGTTTCCTGCAAATATCCTTTCACCTGAGCATTTTCATCATCAGAAATTTCTTTGTTAATACCGCCTTCCATTAACGTATCAATAGCTTCTGTATTGCTTTGATAATATTCGCCAAATAAAGACGAGTTAGCGTAATCCACTGCTTCTTTCAGCGCCTCCAAGGTAAAATTGCTCGGTGCTGTGCGCATACCAAACCGTGTACCGGCCAAATACACTGCATCTGCACCAAACTGCACCGCTGAACGCAGCAGATTTTCACCGCGCTAACCCTCGCCTTTGCTTCTTCCACTTCTTCAATTTCTTTTTTTGTTAAAGTGGTTTTTTCTTCTTCTATTACTTCATTATTTGTTTCAGTTTTGGCTTCATTATCTGAAACATTTTTTATATTTTCATCTTTATTATCTTTTCTCTTAAAAATATTCCAAGAAATTTTATTTTGTTGTACTTCTTGTTGCGTGCTATCAAAAGGTGTAAATTCTCTTATCTTGATTTTTGAAAAAGCCTCTTGTGATATAAATAACGATAATATTAAAACAGAAGATATTATTTGTTTTTTCATTGTTCTGCCTCATTTTGTGATGTTTTTTTATTCATAAATTTATCTGTTATTGATTGAACGATAACGTAGAAAGAAGGAACTAACAATGTACCGAATACACAGGCAGCAGTCATTCCGCCAAATACCGTAATGCCTACTGAAAATCTGCTTTCTGCACCTGCACCTGTTGCAAATAACAAAGGTACAATACCTAAAATAAATGCAACTGACGTCATAATTACCGCTCTAAATCTTAAACTTGCTGCTTTCATTGCTGCATATTGCAAACTGTAACCTTCTTTTTCGTGGTAATCTTTTGCAAATTCAACAATCAAAATTGCCTGCTTTGTTGCCAAACCTATTAGCATAATCATACCGACTTGAGAATAAAGGTTAAAGGATTGTCCCATACCTACCATATTGAGTAATTGTACCAATATCAAAGCGCCTGCGGCTGCGACCGGTGAAATTAAAAGTACTGCAACCGGAATTGTCCAGCTTTCGTATAAAGCAACAAGGAAGAAGTAAACGAACATCAATGCTAAGCCAATTACAATTAGCGTCATTCCTGCTGCTTCACGTTCTTGAGCAGATTGACCTGACCACGCAAAACCGACATCATGCGGTAATTTTTCTTTTAAGATTCTTTCCATTTCATCCATTGCCTGACCTGAACTTACCGTTGCGGTTTTAGGTAAACCTGTTAGCTGAACATTTTTATATAAGTTAAATCTTGTTAAAGCCGGAGTACCTAATGTGGGTTTTAAAGTTGTCATTGTCTGAATCGGTACCATTTTACCGTTATTGCTTTTTACATAAATATCCTGCATGCTTTGAGGGGTTTCTCTGTAAATGTCCTCTGCTTGCATATAAACCCTGAAAACACGTCCGTACATATTAAAGTCATTAATGTACGCACTACCGAATTGTGTTGCCAAAACCGAATATAAATTAGCAATAGAAACATCTTGCGCCATTGCTTTTTGTTCATCAACTTCAACAATATACTGAGGCAAGTTTGCCTGATATGTTGTATATACGTTCTTTAATTTCGGACTTTTCATTGCTTCAAACATTAATTGCTTTGCAAGCATCGACATATCCTGCGGTGTTCTTTCTTCCGATTTATCCAACATTTGAAATTCGAAACCACCTGTCATACTCATACCGCTGATTGTCGGTAATAAGTTTACTTTTACAAATGCTTCCGGAATTTCTTTTGAAAATATACCGTTGTATTTATCAACTAAACCGAAGGCACTTCCGTCTTTCGGCTTTTTGCCGACTAATCCGAATAAAAATTTCTTCAAAAACCCGGGGGAAGGTCTGTCATCATAATTATTTAATTCAATAAATGCAAAGGCTGTATTTGAACCTGAAAAGCCTGTAAATACAATCGTTCTTTTTACATAAGGATCAGCAAGTAATCTTTTTTCCATTTTCTTAACTACATCAACTGTTCTTGAGAATGATGCACCGTCAGGTAAGAATACTTGTGCAAGTAAAGCGCCTTGGTCTTCATCAGGCAAGAAACCTTTCGGTATAAAGATAAACATCACAACCGTTGCAATTACAACTGCTAAATAGGTAAAAATGGTTAATTTTGAGTTATAAACGTATTTTTTTGTTAATTTCATATAT
>JAKSUS010000119.1 GCA_024408745.1 Candidatus Gastranaerophilales bacterium
TTAACTTTTAATATAACCAACTCAACTGAAAATAAAATAACTTTAAGAGGGAATTCCGATAAAATTCCTTATGATGAAAAAAATATTATTTATAAAGTTTTAAAAAAATATATTGATGAAGCAAAAATCACACATACTCAAATAGAAGTTGATATAGAAAAAAATATTCCGACGGAAGCCGGGTTAGCCGGTGGAAGCACAAATGCGGCAGGAGCATTAAAAACGATTAATTTACTTTTTGATAATATGCTTCCAAATGAAATTATCCACAAAATAGCCGCAAGTGTGGGGTCTGATTTGAACTTCTGTTTGGAAGGCGGAGCATGTTTATTATCATCAAGAGGTGAAATTATTGATGAAAAACTCCCTTTTAAGGAATACAATGTAATAATCGTAAAACCGAAAAACATTTCTGTTTCAACGAAGCTTTGCTATCAGAATTTTTCAAAGAATTTTTTTGAAAAGAAAACATCATATTATTCAAAAGAAATTTCTAATTTATTTAAAAATGATTTTATGATAGAAAAATTATCAAAACTTTTATATAACGATTTAGAAAAACCTGCTTTAATTATGCACCCTGAACTTCAAACAATTAAAGATAAATTACTTGAATACGGTTGTTTGAATGTCTTAATGTCAGGTAGTGGTTCAAGTATCTTCGGGTTAATAAATAAAGAAATTGAAATTCCTCAAAATAAAGACTGGGATATTTTCTATGTAAAATCGACAGAAGAATAAATCTACAATATATTGAAAAATCTCAAAGCATTTTCGGTTGTTACTTTTGCAACTTCCTCAACCGTTATTCCTCTTAATTCTGCTATTTGCTGAGCAATTAATGGAATATAATAAGGATAATTAGTTGTTCCTCTATATGGAACAGGTGTCATATAAGGAGCATCAGTTTCCAAAAACAATCTGTCTAACGGAACAGCTTTGGCTATTTCTTTTGGTTTGTGAGCATTTTTAAAGGTTACAACTCCGCCTAAGGAAATATAAAAACCCTCATTTATACATTCATTTAAAAACTCAACACTTCCGGAAAAACAATGCAACACAACGCCGACTTCTTTTGCGTTTGTTTCTTTTAAAATTCTCATTGTATCCATATGTGCATCTCTGTCATGAATAACAATAGGCTTATTTATCTCTTTTGCAAGTTCAATTTGCTTAATCAAAACTTCCCGTTGAAGTTCAATATTACCTTTATCCCAATAATAGTCCAAGCCAATTTCGCCAATTCCCAAAACTTTTTTGTGTTTTGAAACCTCACGAAAGTAATCTAAACTTTCATCATTCCACTTTGAAGCTTCTTCAGGATGAAGTCCGACAAGTGCATACAAATTATCATACTTATCAATTAAATCAATAATTCTTTTGGTATCTTCGACATTAACTCCGGGGATAATGACTTTTTCAACACCGACTTCTTTACACTTATCAAGCATTTCGGAAAAATTTTCCTGAAATTCTTCCATATCAATATGCGAATGTGTATCAATAAAAGTATTCATTTATTTTGCCAAAACTGTGTTTTTTAAAAGCGGGAAGCCTAATTTTTCACGTTGTTTAACATATAAAACGGCAGTTTCTGATGCCATTTTTCTTATTCTGTTAATGTAATTAGTTCTTTCGTCTTTACTTATTACACCTCTTGCATCAAGAAGGTTAAAGGTATGAGAACATTTTAAAACACAATCATAAGCAGGAAGTACAAGTTCATTATCCAAACAATTTTGTGCTTCTTGAGAATATCTGTCATAAATTTCAAAAAGAAATTCCGGAGTAGAATATTCAAAATTATATTTTGATTGTTCAATTTCATTTTGAAGATAAATTTCACCGTATTTAATATCTTTATTCCAATAAATATCATATACGCTGTCTTTATTTTGCAAATACATCGCAATTCTTTCCAATCCGTAAGTCAATTCTAATGCAACAGGGCGAATTTCAACACCGCCTACTTGTTGGAAATATGTAAATTGAGTAACTTCCATACCGTCAAGCCAAACTTCCCAACCTACACCTTTTGCGCCTAATGTTGGTGATTCCCAGTTATCTTCAACAAAACGAACGTCATGCTTACTTAAATCAATCCCCATAGCACTTAAGGATTGTAAATATAATTCTTGTGCATCTTCAGGTGACGGTTTAAGTATAACCTGATATTGAAAATAATGACCAAGTCTGTTAGGGTTTTCACCATATCTTGCATCTGTCGGACGCCTGCAAGGTTCAATCATTGCAGTATGCCAAGGCTCAGGTCCCAATGAACGCAAGAATGTAGCAGGATTCATTGTGCTTGCACCTTTTTCAATATCGTAAGGTTGTTGAATAATACAACCGTAATCTGACCAAAATTTAGTTAAATTCAAATATAATTCCTGAAACGTCATTTCCATAATTTATTTTCCTTTATTTGACTCATTTTCATCTTTATTTTCGCTATTATTTACAGGTTGTTTATTGGCATCTTTTTTGTTTTTCTTAGGTGTAAGAATAATAACTTTATCTACATCTACCCAAGGATCACCAAGTGCAACAGAAAATACATTTCCGTAGATTTCTATATCATCACCTGTTTCAATATCAATTAATTCTTTTTCCGCATAATCTCTTTTTAAAATCAACTTTAATTCAGAAAGAGGAATATTATAAGTTGTTACATTTCCTCTTTTAATCATAAAAGAGATATGATTTTTAGCATCTCTGTTTACAGGAGGATAATCTAAACCGATAGCCGTAAACTTATCAAATTTTCCCGTCATTTTAATTTTTTTATTCATGTATTTATTAGGATTAGCAACTAAATCAAGCGGTGAAACTTTTTTATAATCACTTAAAACAGTATCATTTGTTTGTACTTTTTCCTGACTTAGCTGAATTTCCTCAGTCTTTGTATCTGCATTGACTTCAGTAATATACATCGTAATCCCTAATAATAGAATTGCAGATGATAGTATAAAAAATTTTTTCAACATGCTTTTATGTCCTTTCAGAGAAATAAATTCTGTATTTAGTTTACCACAAATAATATATTCTATAAAACAGATAAGCAGGTAAATTATATTTTTGCAAATTTACAAATACAATTGTCAAGCAAAAAGCCAATCTTAAAAAGATTGGCTTTTTGTTATTTCTATTAATTTATTTTTATTCCGGATCATCACCTGAGCAAGTATAAATGCTCATTGCTTCTCTGAATAAAACATAAATTGAATCGTCTTGTGCAGCACCAAAGTTTACACCCGGAGTTAAGAAACCAATTGCAGCACCTGTAGCAGCACCTGTTGGGATACCAATAGCAAGCCCTGTACCTGTTTTATCGTTAGGAACACCTGCTGCTAAACCAACACCTGTACCAACAACCGCACCACCTAAAGTCCATAGTAAAGGTTTTTCCCAACGGTTAGAAACTAAAACGCCTTCGTTTTCAAAAGCATTTGCCTGCATTTGAACTTCTTTTCCGTCAGGGAAAGTTGCACTCTTGAAATCAAGAGTCATAGTTGCGTTTTTATTTAACCAACGAGGATCGTTCAAGGTTTCAATTGTAGCCAAGAATTTAGTTCCTTGAGGGAATACTAAAGTACCTTCTTCTGTTCTGATATCTTCTTTTGCATAGAAGTGAACTTCATCACCGGGATTAAAGTTTTTAGAGTTAAATCTGTTTGTAAAAGCAATTTTAATTACATTACCTTGATCAACAATAAGTCTCTTATCAGTAACTCTAACTGTATTAGCAGGAGCTAAAGGTGTAACATTTAAGTGTTCAACGCCTAATAATTTTTCTGCTTTATAAACTTTTTTAACAAGGTTTAATTTTTCTCTTAATCTGTAAAGTAAAACAGCAGCTTCTGCTCTGTTTAAATCTTTATTTGGTAAAAATTCATTTTCGTCAGGGTGGTTAACATATAAACCATAACGAACAGTTTTTTCATAAGTATGTAAAGCCCATTTCGGGATAGCATTTGTATCACTAAAGGTTCCCAAAATGCTTTCACCAACAGCCATGTCTTTTGTAATATGGCTCATGATTGAGTTAGTTTCTGCTTTTGTAATAATTCTTTCAGGTTGGAATGAACCATTAGGATAACCGTAAACTAAACCAATTTGGTCGTTTCTTAAAATTACGTCATAGCCTCTTGTATTTTCATCAATATCCCAATAGTTATTTTTTACTGTAATTTCAAAAGTGTAATTATCTAATGCTCTCAAAACCCAATCTGCAAAATCAACACGTTTTACAACTTCATCAGGAGCAAATGTTCCATCTGCATATAAAGGCATAATTCCCT
>JAKSUS010000012.1 GCA_024408745.1 Candidatus Gastranaerophilales bacterium
TTATCCAATATTGGATAATTTTTGAAGAAATTTTTTGAAAAATTTTTCAAAAAAAAGCATGCTTTTCATGAAAAAAGGCATGCCCGAGCATGGGTTTTTCGCATGGACATGAAAAATGAAGTATTTAACTGTAATTTGCACATTTTGTTAAGTTATATTAACAAAGTATATACAAAATATAGCAATTTTTTATACTAAATTGTTTTTAATAAAGTATGAGAGCTGAGAAACCCACACATTAAGAGAGAATTTTAAAGAGAGAATTAAAAAGAGAATTTTAAATTACATTATACCTTATATTTATCCTATTTATCCCTATTTACCCGCCCGCAAGAATTAATAATACTTTCGGGTTTTTTATTATATTTTAATAGACGGATTATTATATAAGCCTTTGAAAGTAACAGTTTTGGAGGGAGCAGTTAAGTTATCAAATTTATATTTTTTGTAATCAAGATTGCCGTAATTCGGATTAAGATTAACATGTCTTTCTTTAATCAATTCTTTTTTCTGAACAACACTTGCTAATTTATTTCTTATGAGTGGTGTGCAAATATTGTTTGAAAGAATTGCACCGACAATACCGGTTAAAACTCCCATGCCCTCAATAGCATCATCAGCAGTTTTAACATCAAATGATGTGCCGACTTTTTTAATATGTTTAATAAAAGCCGATTTCATTTCCGAGATACTGCCTTTTGGCACTTTAAAATTCTCGGTTAATTTTGCAATAGATTTAGGCAAAATACGTTTATTCAGGATTAATTTTTTACCAAAATCAGTTGCTTTTGAAGATATAAACCAAAATAACGTAACATTGGCTATACCGTCTATAATCTCTTGCGGGATAAGGAATTTCTTCTCTTTGGAAGGTATTTTATCATTGAAAATAATTGCACATGTTTGAGCTAAACTTGATAAAGCCCAACCTGCAACGGCAACATTTTTTAAGAAATTTGCACGATCTGCAATTCCCTGTTGACAAAAATGAGTAAAAATTCTTTTTCCTAAATTAACTATACTCATTTTTCCTCCTTAATGTATTTTTTAGCAAGGAAGTTTGTGCCGAGTTTTGTAAGCGGTGCATCAATTATGAAATTACTGAATAAACAAACAGCAATCCCTAAAATGTCCCCTATTGTGTATTGCAGTATTTTTCGTGATTCCGGATTTTTCAAAGCATTCGGCAAAGTCTTTGAAATATCAACGGATTTTAAAAGGTTGGCAGAATATTTAATTGCCAAAGAACGTACAATAACCCCGACTGTAGTTCCGACAACGATTTTGGCAATTGTTTTACAGACAGAATATTTTCTCGTTTTCTCATCAACATTTTTATTATAATAATCAATGAAAGGCTGACTCGCAAGTGCTGAAACACCTAAAATTAAACGGTTTTCAGGACCTGCAATTTTCGTTGCACATTTAGTTAAAAAATTCATAGGCTTATCGCCTAATAATATGGGTTTCATGATTTTATACTGCCTTCCGCATGTATTAAAACAAAAAACCTTAAAAATTTGCTATCAGAATAAAAATTAATAATTTATTTGAGAAATAGTAACAGGAATGTTTGAGAATTTTATTTATTAAAAAATCTTTTTGTGTATAAAATTGCATCCTTGATTAATGTTTGGTTGTAAAATAACGAATGTAATCATTAATTATTTCGCCAAATATTCTTAATGAGCAATCTATTGGTGCATGGCACACATCCTCTATAGCATTAGGCTTTTCTCCAGTTCTATAAAAACCATACATTACACAATTCGCATAATTTCTACTGTACCCTTCAATAGTATTAAAGATTAATCCATGGTCTATAATTGGTCTTTCCTTTATGCAAATTCTTTCAATAGGGCAAAAACCAAGTGTTATCTTATCTTGGCTACAAATATTTTTGTGCCTATTATTGCCTAATAATTCTTCTGGAATTTTGTATTCTTCTAGTTCTTTTACACCACAATCAGGACTACATCCTAATCCTTCAACCGCTATTAGTGTAGCAAAAAATTCATTATCTTTTAAAATTTTTATACCGAAGTTTGGTAAGTAGTTTGTATTACCTATATTATTTACTTCCATTTATATTCCGCTTCTTGTCGGTAGAGTGAGTTTTTAGTGTAAATTTATTAATATTTATTTCCAAATAATCTGCATAAAATAGGATGACGTTTGCGATATTCTTCTTGTCGTTTTATTCTTCTTAGCCGATATTCAATATTTTTATTTTTTTCTATTTCAAGTAATCTTGGTGCTTCTTCATCCAGCCCTTTGAATATTTCATATTTTTGTTGGATTAATTTTTTGTCATTCGGAAAATCGGCTATTATTTTATCCAAATTATTTTTTAATTCCCCTTTTTGGGCAAGAGATTCAATAACGCATGCTATAAGTTCACTGTGTGCCGTATTTAATGCAATATTAAGGATGTTTTCATGATGATCATTAATGATAGGATGTGGTACTTTACGGCTCGGATACCAGCAATCCCCATATGAATCGCCGGAAGAGTATTCATGTGAATATGTCATATCTCCTAATGTATATTTAAGTTTAAAATCTACTGAATATCCGTCAAAATAACCGCGATATCCATATTCTTTATTTGCTGTAAATTCTGCCATCTCTACTTTTTCGGAACCAGATTTTTTTATGGTTGATAAAACATCAGGAGTATTACTAAATAATTTTGTTCTATCATTGCCGATTTGATCTGATATACTGACCAATGCTTTATCTCCAATTTTCATGCCAAAATTTTGTTTGTAATTTTGTAAACTTGAAATACCATTGACTTTCATTCTTCTTCCTTTCATATTAGACAATTTTTTAATTTATGATTGCACTAAAACACATCAAAAAAAATTTTGCTATTTGTTGAAAAATAACTTGTAAATAATTTTTATATGACATAGAAGTTGTGTAGGTTGATTCCTGACCAAGCGATATAATACTGAATATTCACAACTCTTTTAAATCAGACCATTCTTTTTTCATAAAAAATATCCGTGGCGGGATTCGAACCCACGACATTCATCTTAGGAGGATGACGTTCTATCCTGCTGAACTACACGGACTTATCGACTTTATAATATTATAAATTGCTTAATTTTGCAATTTTATATTACCGGTTTCAACATATAAAATTAAAGCAATATTAATTATATTTTTTCTTTAACTTTACAATTAAGCCAACTGATTATTATTGTTTTATAATGATATTAACGAAGTATTATTTGGAGAAAAATATATGATTTTATCTGAGGAAACGGAAAATATAAGCATTTTAAACAGCGCAAAAGAAGTTTTGGACATAGAAAGTAAATCAGTTGCTAAATTAGTGGAAAGATTAGATAAATCTTTCGTTGAAGCAATTAACATTTTATATGCGTGCAAAGGTCGTGTTGTTATTTCTGGTATGGGAAAATCAGGACTTGTCGGAAGAAAAATTGCCGCAACTTTATCAAGCACAGGCACTCCGTCATACTTTTTACACCCTGCAGAATCAACTCACGGTGACAGCGGAATTTTGACAAAAGATGATGTCGTTATTGCTATTTCAAACAGCGGTGAAACGGAAGAATTATTAAAATTATTGCCTATTATAAAAAGAATGGGAATTCAGATTATCGCTCTTGTCGGTAATACAAGTTCAACTTTAGGCGACAGAAGTGATGTTGTTTTAGATGTCGGAGTTGAAAAAGAAGCATGTCCGCTTAACAAAGCACCAACGGCAAGCACAACAGCAACATTGGCAATGGGTGATGCTTTGGCAATTTGTTTATTGAAAAAACGCGGTTTTACAAAAGAAGATTTCTTATTGTTCCACCCGTCAGGTTCCTTGGGCAAAGGTTTTTTATACACTGTTAAAGAACTTATGCACTCTGATTTTGAACTGCCTGTTATTAATGCAACCGATAAATTTACCGATGCAATTCAAATCATTACCGAAAAACATCTTGGTATCGGTGTTGTTACTGATGATGCAGGGAAAACAGTAGGAGTTGTTTCAGATGGTGATATAAGACGTGCCATTATGAAGGAGAATGATGCTCAAAATCTTTTGGTTAAAGATGTTATGAATTCTAACCCTAAATATATTGAAGAAAGAGATTTAGCGGCAAAAGCACTACAAATTATGGAAAAATACTCAATTACATCTTTACTTGTTAATGATGAAAACGGTAAACCAAAAGGTATTATTCACATTCACGATTTATTGAAAGCGGGAGTAGCATAAAAATGGGATTAGATTTTCAAAAAATAAAATTATTGGCACTTGATGTTGACGGTGTTTTAACAGACGGCTCTATTTCATACACAAATGCAGGTCAGGAAATAAAAACCTTTAACGTTAAAGACGGACAGGGAATTGTAATGCTTACAAAATTAGGCATTGATGTTGCAATAATTACGGCAAGAAATTCAACGATTGTTCAGAAAAGAGCAACTGATTTAGGTATTCAGCATGTTTTTCAGGGTGTTACAGACAAACTTGAAAAATTGGAAGAATTAAGAACAACTTTGAATTTAACTTATAATGAAATTGCATACATGGGTGATGATTTGCCAGATATTCCTATTTTAAATGTTGTCGGTATAAAAGCATGTCCGAATGATGCAATTTTAGATGTAAAAAAACTTTGTAATTTTAAATCAACCAAAGACGGCGGAAAAGGCGCAGTAAGAGAATTAACAGACCAAATCTATTATCCCGCAAAATTAAGAGTTGATAAAAAACCAATTGAATTAAAACCGATGTAGTTTAGGAGTTAAGAAAATGAATACAAGAAAACCTTTCTTTTTTGATTCAACTTTGCGTGACGGAAATCAGGCATTAAAAAAGCCTTGGAATTTAAAAGAAAAAGAATTTATATTTGATTTACTTCTAAAATTAGGTGTGCAGGCAGTTGAAGTCGGATTCCCGGGTTCCTGCGATATGGATTTTGAAACCTGTCAAAAATTAGCTTCACTTGCTAATGACAAAACCGTTGTTTGCGGCTTGGCAAGAGCGGTTGAAAGAGATATTAACCTTGCTTATGATGCAATTAAAAATGCTAAAAAACCGAGAATTCATACATTTATTGCTTTAGCACCATTTAATATGAAATACGTTTTGCAAAAAGAACCTGATGACGTTAAAAAACTCGCCATTGATGCGGTAAAACATGCAAAATCTTTAATCGGTGAAAACGGTGATGTTCAGTTTTCGGTTGAACACTTTGGTGACTGCATAGACAATATGCCTTTTGTAATTGATACTTTAAAAGAAGTTGTAGAAGCAGGCGCAACAACAATTAACCTTCCAAATACCGTTGAAAGAACAAACCCGATGAATTTTGTAAAAAGAGTTTCGCAGGTTGTTCAGGAATTACCTGAAAACATTATTATTGCTGTTCATTGTCATAATGATTTAGGAATGGCGACGGCTACAACGGTTGAAAGTTATTTTGCGGGAGCAACTCAATTAGAAGGTTGTTTAAACGGTTTAGGTGAAAGAGCAGGCAACATGAATATTTACGAAGTTGCGGTTGCACTTCATAATTGCGGTGTTGATGTTCCTTTGAATTTAAAAGAAATATATGAAACTGCTTTAACTATTGCTGAAAAATCAGGTGTTCCGATTTATGAAAAAGCACCATTAATCGGACTTGACTCACTTGCACACAGAAGCGGTATCCATCAAGATGGTGCAATAAAAACCAAAGATATGGAAAAAGGAGCATACAGACCAATTCATCCTTCTTTAATCGGTCGTGATGATGAAAAAGTCGGCTTCACAAGTCAATCAGGCAAAACCGCAATTTACGAAATCATCAAAACCGCAGGTTATCCTATCACAATGGAAGAAGCTATCCGTATTACTCCCGCTATCAAAGAAGCAGCCGAAAAAGTCGGCGAACTCCCGACAAGATACATTACGGATATTTACTTTAAAGAAGTATTTAAGATCAAAGGTCCGTTTGAACTTATTAAATTTTCTAAAATTACAGACGGCAAATTCAGAGTTGAATTTAAGCACAATAATAAGAAATATAATGTTGTCGGTGAGGATAACGGTCCGTTGTCTGCTTGTTTGAATGCACTTTCAAAAGCAGGTTTCCCGCAAAAACTTATTCACTATGAACAGGTTGCAATTGACGGTGAAATTAAGGGTGTTAGTGCTGATGCAATGACGGGTTTAAAACGTGAAGTACCGACAGGACATGTTGTGACCTGCAGAGGCTTGCACACAAGTACAGCACAAGCCAATATTCTTGCACTCTTTAACGGATTGAATTTAATTGAAGGGTTAAAATAGTTTATAATTTTTTCATCGGAGTTGATGCTGAAATTTTTTGCAAAGTTGTATAAATTTCAGTATAATCTTTTGACTCAAAAACTACAAAATTATTATCTTGTTTTAATTCTGCTTTACCGGCAACGATTTTTGCCGTTTCAAAATTTTCAAATTCAACTTTTAATTCGTAATTATCAGAAGTTTTACAATAAACTTTTTCAAAATTATCAATATTTTTAGCAGTTTCAACATATAAATTCAATAAATCTTCATTCTTTTCACAAATCGCAGCAGTATTTGTAATTGCTGTTTTTGTTTGAATTGTTTTTATATTTCCGATATCTTTTTTAATTTCATCACAAAAAATATTATCACCGCTTGCTAAAACTATCGGAATATTTAATGTTTTTGCATAAATACCGTTTAATTGTGCTTCGGATATTTTTTCATCATTTAACCAAACACTTTTAAAATTAATATTAAAGGTATGAGCTAAAACACCGTTAGAAGTTGCTTTTGCATGGTATCCAAAGAAAATAACTCCGTCAAAAGTTTCGTCTAAACCATACATCATAGAAACTTTTTTAGGTTTGCCTGAAATCAATTTAATATCATCAGGCAATTCCGACAAAGTAATATTAGTCATAGTATTATGAGCATCATTAATGACTATTTCTTCAATATTTGCAAGTTTCAAGCCTTTTATGAGAGCATTTAACTCTAAATGCAACTGTGGCCGCATTTGAGCATAATCATCTCTGTACTCGGGTAAAGTTTGTTTAAAAGACGTAATTCCGTTAAGTCCTTCAACATCAGCACTTATATATATTTTTTTCATAATTTTAAGCTTCTATAAAAAGACGTGTACCGACAATATTTGGTTTACCGTTGTAATAACCTGCAAAATATCCGCCACTAACGGGTTTGTTTTTACCGTAGAACGGGTTATTTTGGTTAGTGTAAGAATTAACAAACGGATTTCCTGATGATTGCATCGCAAAAGGATTTTGTGAAACAGGAAGTTTTCTTGTAACTTGAGCTGTTTGTCTTGTTGAGAGTGTACGTCCTAAAAAATTTACCAATTCCGTAATCATAAAACACCTAAATTTTTCACTACTTTGAAATTATTATAATAATAATTTCTTGCATGTCAATTATACTTTTATTTTTTATTGAAATAAACATTTTCCGTATAAAATCGGTTAAAAATATTAGTTGATAATATTAATTCGTTATCAATTTCTGTTAAACTATTATTATATTATTGATGTATAATATTTTTATAAAATGAGTTATTAATTTTAAATTTATGCATAATAAAAAATATATAATCACTTCTTTAAAAATAATAATATTATTGCTTGGGGCTTTTGCTGTTTTAATAGCAGCACTTAATACTGTTTCTCAAAATCAAGCAATAACCACTCGTTTTATAAAATTTCAAATTCACAGATTATTGGATTTAGACTCGGAAGTTATTAATCCTCACGCTTATGTGGATTGGGACCTGCAGTATAAAATCAGAGCGGATAAATTAACTTTTATTGAAGATGACAGAGATTTAGTTGCGGTTGAAGACTTGCATGTTGATGTTTTTCTTCCATAGATTCTTATCAGAAAAATTTATATAACTCACATGAGCGGACAAAATATGTATGTTTATTTTGAACGTTATAAAACCAATAAAATAAACATCATTGAAATCTTTAATATCACAGGGTTTTTCAAGGTTTATTTTCATAATTCATCAATAAGCATTAATAAATATTTCTTTGATTTTGTTGATAATTATCATAATCCTTCGGAAAAAATGACGGTCGAAGGTAATAATATTCTTTTGAGTAAATTTACTCTGAGAAAATACCTTCAGGTTATTATGGACGGAAAAATCAATTATAACAACAAAATTACTCCTTTTTCCGTTTCTTATAATGCAAAAATTCCTACTATTAAAAAGAATTATAATTTAGAATTTAATCTTCCCGATATTGATTTTGAAACTTTCAAAAATTATACAAAAGAATTTGCGCCACATTTAACTTTAAAAGGTAAAGGCAATATTCAGGGACTAATTAGTGAAAATAAATTTGTTAACTTATATACAGGAATGAAAAATCTTGATATTCATTCAAGTAAAAATAAATCTGCTCTAAAATTTAATGATGATGTATTTTTATCAACAAGATTTTCTTATGAAAATAATAATTTTGTTATAGATGAATTTAAAATTATGGGAAAAGATTTTGGAGTTTCAAGTTACGGAAAAATTTATGATATAAAAAAATTACCTCTTGATATTGATTTACATATAAAAGTTGATGAAAATTCAAACGCAAATAAAATATTTAAAATTCTTCCTTATAACATTCCTGTTTTAAATCACGCAATTGATAAAGCAAAAAAATATAATATCGGCGGAATTGCAACGGGTGAAGTTCATGCAAAAGGTATAATAGGTTATTTAAATGTTAACGGATTTCTTAATGTTAAAGAGGTTGATTTGGGGTATAATTCAAAACTTCCTAAATCAGATGCAAAATTAACTTTTAAAGATGATAAATTAATTCTTGATACAATTGTTTATCCTGATTATAACAAAAGCGAATTTGTAACAACAAAAGGACAAATAAAAATTACAAAACCTTTTGTTCTTGATTTAGATATAAACAGTGCAAAAAATATGAATTTACCGCAAGTTCAAAAAGCACTTAATATTTTTAGCGATATTTTTAATTTTAAAACAGGTCCCGTTCCTATTATGGGAATAGACAAAGGTCAAGGAAATATTGATTTAAAAGTACATGGAACTCCGCCATATATGTTTTTAAACGGAAAAATGTTTTTTAATAACGGTATTACTTCATATCCCGGGTTAAACGGTAAATTAAGTAATGTTTCAGGTGATATTTTTTTTAACGGAAAAGAGATTAATTATAAAAATATAAAAGGTGCCCAATCCGGTGTGTGGGCTTTTGCACACGGAAGTACAAAAATACACGAAAATGGTTTAACTCATTTTTATTTAGATATTCCATCAGCATCATTGAGTTTTGCTAAAAATTTTGTTGATAATTCTTCTTTACTTGAAAAAGTCAGCACTTCAATTAAATTTTTAAATAATCCCGAGGGTATAGGCTCTTTAAATATGGTTATAATAAGTGATAAAGAAACAGCAAAACAACCTGATATTGAAGGAACCGTTAAAATCAAAAATTCTTCTTCAGAAATTGAAGGTTTAGCTTATAGAGTTCATAATGTCAACGGTATCATTGATTTTACGACAAAACAATCAAAACTTAATTTTGACGGTATCATTAACGGAATAAATACTGAACTCACAGGAGTTGCAAGCCAGGGCTATTCTAATATTGATATCATAACTCCTGCTGCTGATGTAAAATTAGCATACGAACTTATTTATAATTCGCCTCTTTTTGAAAAAAGTAAAAATGCCTTTAACGATTTTAGCGAATTTTCTGGAACAATAAAAACAAAAACAAAAATTTTCGGTAATTTTGATACAAAAACCCCTAATTTTTATACCGAAATAGATATTCTTAACGGTAAATTAAAATATCTTGATGTGCCGGAATTTATTTATGTTAACAAAGGTCGTATTATTGCAAATCAGGATAAAGTTTTATTTGAAAATATCAGAGGAACAACTTATAATAATCCTTTTAAACTTGATGGAACAGTTATAAATCAGGGTTCAGAAAATGAAAACAGAAATATTATTTTTAAAACAGATAATTTTGATTTGAAAAATATTCAGGACATAATCGGGACGAAACTTATAACTCCACAGCTAAAAGAATTGCTGGATAATTTTTCCTATATTTCAGGGAATATAGATATTACTACATATGTTACACAAAAAAATAATAAGGCTAATATTAAATTTCATGATGTTTCCGTTTGCTATAAACCTACAAAAAGAAATATTTTAATAAAAACAGGTGAATTTTTCTTTAGCGAAGAACTTTTAAAAATGAAAAAATTAATTGTTCAAATGGAGGATAGCGATTTAATAATTGACGGTTTTATTCATAATTATTTTATAAATCCTTTTTATAATATGCAAATTTCATCAAATTTATCGGATAAAGATTTTAATGAAACAATAGTTCCTTTATTTAAACTTCCCGTTCAATTAATGGGAAAAATATATACAAGTATTGATTTTAAAGGAACTGTTGAAGATTGGCAAATGCAAGCAAGAGCAATGTTGGATGATGAATCTTTTGTTTTGTATAAAGGTGCAAACTTAGGTGAAGATTTATCTAAATTTATGTTCTTTGATTTATCTGGTCAAAACAATAATGTAAGAATAAATACTTTTGATATTTATAAAGAAAATTCAACATCAACAGAATATCGTCCTGATATTCTTGCCCAAATAAGAGGAAATATTAAAAACATATCATCAGATTTTCCGATATTGGAAAATGTTGAGGCAAAATTATATGATTATATGAGTATTTCTTTCTTAAATATTGTTTTTTATAATTCAAATAAAAAAGAACCTTTCTTTGAAAGAGGGTTAATAAAAGGTGATGTGAAACTAAACGGTGATATAAATAATCTTTCAATTGCAGGAACTTCCAAAATAAAAAATACTTTTATTCCATCGTTAAAAACAACTATAAATAATATGGTTTTGGATTTTCAACAAAATAATATTTTTATTAATAAAGCGAATGTTGATATTGCAGGTTCAAATGCAGAAATAAGTGCAAAAATAAACGGTATATATTCTAAACCTTTAGTTATTGATGAATTTATTGCATCTTCGGAATTAATAAATTTTGATGAAATAATTAAAACTTTTAATCCTGTTATTTCAGAAAATCTAAATAATAATAAGAACAAAAATAATCAAAACTTTATTATAAATAACGGTTCTTTTAATATAGAAAAAATAATTTATAAAAAACTTTTAATGAACAATATTACAGGTGCTTTTTCAATAGATAATAATAATTTACTTTCCATAAAAAATATGAAATCCGATTTAGTACAGGGAAGTATAAACGGGGATATTGATTATAATTTTTCTTCGAAAGAAATAAACGGAAATATTGAATTAAATAATGTTATTGCAAATGCTGTTGCAACTACATTTTTAAATCTTCCTAATGAAATATACGGAAATATGGATGCAAACATAAAATTTTCTACAAAAGGTAAAACAAATGAAGAAATGATTAAAAATATGAACGGATTTTCTTATTTCAATATTAAAAACGGAAGAATGATAAGATTAGGTTCCGTTGAATATATGTTAAAAGTAGCAAATACCTTTAAAGGCGGTATTACAAGATTAAACCTTAATGCCATTGTAAATATGGTTGCACCGCGAACAGGTTATTTTGATACAATTGAAGGTGATATTCAAATAAAAAAAGGTATTGTTCTTGCTGACAAAATTACCTCTAAAAGCAAAGAATTAAATTTATTTTTAACAGGTTCTTATGATATGAATGAATCAGAAGTAAATGCAACAATAATTGGTCAAATGCCTGCTGAAAGTAAAGAGTCTGTTCTTTGGTTAGGTCCTATCGGTAAAATTTCTCTCAATTCTCTTGTTAAAAAACTAAAAAAAGAAGTTTCAAAAGAACAACATGAATTTAATAATTTATTTTTACATAATCCTGTCGAATATATTAATAACATTCCGGGTTTAAAAAATAACAAAGGTGATTTCAGATTCTTTGTTATCTCTTTAAAAGGTAATTTATATAACGAAAAATATGTTAAAAACTTTAAATGGATAAAATAGTCGCTTTTTATAATATTAAGAAATGTAAAGCACTATAAGTTAGTAATATCAAGTAAAATAAAGAATTTTAGGATTTATTTGTTTGAAATATAATAGTAAAGTAGCAACATTCATTATTTACGAGATTTATTATAAACAACACGAGCATGACAAGTTAAAAGAGGTAGGTATATGTATCCAATGCAAAATTTTCAATGTTATCCGGCTCAAGCACAATATGCTAATTCTTGTGCACTTCCACAAGTAAATGCCGTAAAAATTGACATTAACAATCCGCAAGCTTATGGCGGAAAAAATAGTGACGGACAAACTAATCCGATAGCTCCTGCTAATAATTGTCCGTACAATTACCCTTATGCTTCAATGTATAGTATGCCAACGGTAGGACAATATGTTACACCAAATGCATACCCACAACCACCAATACCGACAGTTGTTCCGCCGGTAGTTCAACCACAACAACCAACGGTAGCAGTAGTTCCTGAAGTTCAAAAACCTGCTATACAAACTCAAGCAGCACCAACAGTTATTCCTGTTCCCGTTCCGGTAGCACCTGTACCTGTTCCTGCTGTTCCGGCTCCAACACCAAACCAACCTTTAGTAAATGCGCCGGTAAATCAACAAGTAACAGTAAACTCTCAACCGGTACCACCTGCAGTTGCAGATGTTAAACAAACCACAACAGACGCAAATAATGCAAAACCTGTTGAACCGATTAAACCGGTAGAACCTAAAGCAGCAGAAACAAACGTAGATGTAAACGGTATTTTAACTGCTTTATCATCAACAAACGCAGATGATCAAACCGCTGCAATTCAACGTATTGCAGAAATTGCACAAACAAATCCTGTTGCAGCAAAAGGTTTATTAAATGATCAGGTATTTGGTAAATTAACAGATATAATCAACGCTGATACAAGCAAATTAGAAGGACCTAAAGGTGCTCCTGATCCTAAAAATCTTTCACCTTTAGAAAAAGCTGAAATCAATAAACAATTTGCAGTTTATACTTTAGCAATTTTGCAAAAGAATTTCAGAGAAGAAATTAACCAATTAATGAAGAAAAACAATCTTCCTGATATTGCAATAA